>CAMWYX010000004.1 GCA_947178575.1 uncultured Ruminococcus sp.
ACCTAATGGAATACTATTAAAGAAATAATGACATCCTACACTATTTATATAAGCAAGAACATCAGAATATTTTTTCTGTTTAAACCAATCATTTAAAATATATAAATATTCAGTGTCATAATTCATCTGAGAAATCAATTTTTTATACTGTGAGAGTTTATATGAGCAGGTCTGTAATTTTTCATCTACTGAACCCGAACCATTTTGAAATTTTTTCTCTATTATGTAAACAACTCTCTTTTGAACATTAATAAAAGCATCATCAGGAAGCAAAGAATCAGAATTTACATCAAGATCTACTCCATTACTCTTTAAAAATTTTCTGAATTGGTGTTTAGGTTTACTATATCCTATAAGCTGATTATTCTTATCGTGTACTTCACCATTATTGACAATAAATCCATTATCAATTAGTACATCATTTAATGATGTAGTCTGTTCAAAATGTAATCCATTAACATTTGTATTTGCTCCACCACCGTGGATATTTGGCATTTTTGACATTGATTTACCTCCTAAAAAATGTTATCTCACCATTTAAGAAATTTGATATATTAGTTAACTATAATTTACAGAATTGTCTGCTCTTGCTGACTTCGCACTGATTCCTGAATAGCTACAGGTCAGGAGGATATTCTGAAAATCCCTCATAGGCGGAATGATTACCCCTAATCTGTTCTCCTTTCTTGATTCTCTGTACTAACAGCATGGTATTCACTTCACAGGCATACGAAAAGTATAGTACATAACTGCACTCCATAAGTACATATTACCATACTTTTCCTGTTTTGTCAACGTTAATATCATCTAAGACACGGAAATCAATTTTCAAAATTTCAGCAAGTTTGAATAAACCAATTTGATACTTTTAGCATTTTGAAAGCACGAAAATTACTTGAAAGGATATTGAAGACAATCAAAAATGATGTTAAACACCAAAAGTAAATAATCTAATCAACAAAATCGATTTCCGTACACCTAAAAGCCAGTAAATTACAGTTGACTATATTTCAATCGTATAAAGGTTCTGTCCTTCGGAAACCGTAAACTCTCCCTGATTTTCACCGTTGAGATACGGCGAGAATATAGCCCCTGGAACAATATCCGGCGCAAGCATCATAACACATCTGAACGGATTTTCCGGAGTGAGTGATGCAAATTCATTTCCGCCGAGAACAAATCCCACGGTATTTCCGGATTCAACGCCGTTTTTCCAGTTTACCACAATGTAAGGATTAACAGAATCCGCCGGAGCGGTCACCATATTTCCTGCCGCATAAACATATCCGCCGGCATAATACAATCCTGCCGCCGAATATACCGAGCTTTTTTCCTCTTTTACTCCTCCGCATATATAATGCGTACCGCCGTTGATATTCATTGTTCCTTTTGATTTCAGACCGTTTGTACCGCTGTTTATCACCATAGTTCCGCCGTTGAGAGTTATATTGTCGTTGGCGATTATTCCCGATTTTTTTGAATTTATCAGATAATCTCCGCTTTCTATTATAACATCGTCGTCACTGGCTATTCCGTGGGCATTTCCGGCATTTATTTCAAGATAGCCGTCGCCCTTTATTCTCAGTGTATCATTTGAGAAAATAGCTCCGTCGTTTATCTTGTCATTTCCGCTGTCGCTGAGATAATTCACACTTCCTTCGGCAAGCTTCACCACGCATCTTTTTGCATTGTCAACAAATACAGCCGGTCCGTATGAACATGAAATATTCAGTCCGTCAAAAGTTATTTCGACCTTTTCCTCTTCCGCCGTGTTGATATATATCTGACCGTCCGAGCAATATCCACGGACTATATAATCACCGCCGGCAGTAATGCGGACCGTCGAGCCGTCGGCTTCGGCATTTATTCCGTCAACTGAAACATTTTCGTCAAATGTTATTTCAGCATCAAATTTTTTTGTTTCTGGTTCTGATACGGGTTCTGTTTCCACAGCCGGAATTTCTGTAACAGCCGTTGTTGAGGCAGCTGTCGCAGTTCCGGCGGATTCAGGTATATTTCCGGAATCTCCGCTGATTCCGGAATTTTCGGCTGATGTGCCGTTGTCTTTTAACTCCGTATTTTTTTTATTCGTGGAAACCACTGTTTCAGTTTTTGTGCCGGTGGATTTTCCGGAAAAAGCGGTTGTATTTCCGGAAATTTTTATGGTGGATTTTTCTGTAGTTGTTATTATATCCGTACTTTCTGCCGACGATTCCGAAGAAGTTTCTTCCGGAGTTTTTTCTGTGGTTTTTTCCGGTTCTGTAGTCACAGCCGGACTTTCAGATTTCTCTGAAATTTCCGTTTCTGATGTCGCAGTAACCGGAACTCTGTCCGGAACTTCCGGATTTTCCTGTCTGCCACAGGCTGAAAGCATAATCAATACGCCCACGGCAAACGCTGTTTTTCTGTAATTCATATAAAATTCCCCATAAACTACATTGACTATATTTTCAATCAGCTTTCGTATACTTTGTCATCATATTTAAAGAAAACGAGGTTTATAGTCATATTTCCGTTAAGTGCACGGAGTTCGTCAATAAATTTTTTCTGGTCGGTATCTTCGTGAATCTCAACCGAATAAATCAGCTCGAAAAGCGTTCCGAAATTGGTGGTCTTTACACGTCTGAGCTTGCTGAACTTTGTATACTTCGCAAGCACAGGCTCAAAAACTCCCTGATAGTCGAGATTTTCCGGAATGGTGATTTTCAATGTCATATGACGTGTTTTACAGCCTCCGAAATTCATTTCCGAAAGAATAAACATTACCACGCCGAGCACCACAAAAAATACAATTCCGAATCCGATATAACCTATTCCGCAGGCAACTCCGGCTGACATCGCAAAGAATATGTATGCTATATCTTTCGGGTCGCCTGGAACACTCCTGAATCGGACAAGCGTAAACGCTCCGGCAAGACTCAACGCTCCTGCCGTCGTATTTATCAGCAGAAGAATGAGCGAAACTATTGTTGGAAGCATTATCATCGTAAATACATAGCTCTGAGAATATCCCTCCTTGCGGTGACAGAATATGTATACCAGACTTATAAGAAAGCCTATAACAAGCGCAGCCCCGACACACAGCCCGAACTGACCTATTGTTATATTGTCAAGTGCCGGTGAAGATGATGTATTCGTGAAAATATCACCCGCATCGGAATCAGAACCCGACATAAGCACATTGCCGAAAAAATTGAAAAAAGCCAGCATAAATCATACACTCCTGTTAAGTAAAATTTTATTGTTTGCTATCGAAATACCGGAAATCTGTATATTACTTCTTGTTGTCTGCTCATGGACAAATGTCATATACGCTTTGCCGTATTTTGAAAAACTTGCCTTGTATATCTGAAGTTCAGAAAGTTTGCGGATAAGCCATTCCGGCATTGAATCAGAAACCTTTACTTCCATAAGCCTCTGTTCTGCACCGATTATGTAATTTCCGTAGCTCTGACAATCAAGGCTGAGGTCATAACGTCTTTCTGTTATCTTCCTGTCGAACGTCAGCCGGAAATCCTTGTTATCTTTTCCGAAAAATGCTTCACGCTGATAGCTGATATAATGTTTCGGCTCAACAGGATAATGATTCAGAAACGCATCGAGTTCGCTGAATACCTGACCTGTAACATACTTTGAATATTCAGGTTTTACCCGTTCACGGAAATACTGTCCGCTTTCGGCAAGAGTCATTGAAACACGTCTTTTTGTGACGATACCGCCGATTTTCCGCTTTATTTCCAGAAAAACAAGCGAATCCGGAGAAGCCGGAGAATAATAGCTTCTCAGGCGAAGTTTTTCCTTAAAATAGGGCTTTGCAAGGGATTCACGGATAAGAAAATCATCGGGAGTATCATAATAGATATTATATATTCCGTATTCTTTTCCGCCGACGCAGTATTTATCCGGATTCATATATTCCGATATAACTTCCATAAGCGATTCATACTGGTGCATATTAAGCAGAAATTTTATTTCTTTCCGTGCAAATGAACTTATAGCCATATTAATCTCCTTTCTGTCAATGAATAACATTCATTTTTAATCATGGCTATATTATACAGGCGTTGTCTTAAAATAATCTTAAATAAACTTAATATTTATGTCAGAAACATGAAAATTCTGTGAGATTCCGAATAAAAAAACAAGTCCGCCGGAAATTCCGGAGAACCTGTTTTGTATTATAACATATTTTAATCAATTTCAGGGAATGTTATCCATTCATCTTTCAGAACATTATCATCATCGGGCTTGATTATAATTGAATCCAGTGAACCAATAATCGAATGTGAACCCATATTTGAACTCTGCACCCTGTCCGGCTCTGCATCGGGGTCATAATCAGGCGGAGTTATGGAGTTATCGCCGTCAGGGAAAAGCGAAAATCCTTTATCAGTCAGTTTCTTTCCGGTCTCAATAAGGAGCTTTCTTGCGGCAACAACATCAAAGACATCGATTTCTCCGTCCTTGTCAACATCAAATCGTGAAATATCTTCCTGTGAAAAATCGAACTCATAGGGATTTCCCATAACATACCGGCATATTTTCACAAGGTCTACAACTCCTATCGGTTTTTCTTCCGGTTCTGCCGTGGAGGTGGTGACTGCCGGAGCGGTTGTTGTCTGTATATTGGTTGTTGTTTTCTGAATTGATGTTGTAACCGCCGGAATTTCTGAAACCGTCGTTACTATCGGCTCTGCTGTGCTTGTTGTTACTGCCGGAATCTCTGTGGAATTTCCGGAATTTTCTTTCTGATACGTTAGTTCGCTGTCAATAATATACGCCCACTGCTTTCCCATTGCCTTATATCCGGAATTATTCGGGTGTACGCCGTCAAAAAGCTGTGTTTTTACATCGGTTATCATTTCCGGAGCATCGGAAAGAACAACATTTTTACCCTCTTCCTGTTTCTTTTCCGCAAGGAATCTCACAGCAAGATTATAGTCATCAATTGTCTTAATTACTGCCGATTCCGCTTCCTCATCGGAATACTGCTCCTGCCAGTCTGCGGAATGACGGTAATTCCCGAACCAATCATATACTTCGCTCCTGTTGGGGTCGGCATACGGAATTGTTGCGAGGAAAAGCATTGAATCTTCCGGAATATTATCAAGAATATAATCAACAAGAATTTCAAGGCGTTCCGGTGCTTTATCCATTTCGTGATTGTCTATGACATCATTCGTTCCGATTTGGAGAGTAATAATATCAGGTTCAGCGGAAAGACAATCTGTAGACTGCAATGTTTCATAAATTCCGGTACGTCCGCTGTAACTCATAATGGAATATCCGCTGTAG
The DNA here is from genome assembly GCA_947178575.1 of uncultured Ruminococcus sp. GTDB lineage: Bacteria > Bacillota > Clostridia > Oscillospirales > Ruminococcaceae > Ruminococcus. Next base: position 5,296 of record CAMWYX010000004.1, read on the forward strand.
CCTGTATTTTCGTTGTCAAACTCCCATGTTTCGCCTGTTTCCTCGTCCGTATATGACGGAGTCCAGCCTCCGTCTTTAGCTCCGACCATATCAACAGTATATCCTGATTCCGTAAGCTCGTGATATATGAATTTTCTGTACGAACCGACGTAATCATTAACATATCCGTCTGTTATGGAATCGCCGATACACATTATTTTCAGAACGTCGTCCGCAGATGCTGAATTTTCAGACATATTCAATACCGTCGCAGATGACATGACAATTAAAGCTGATGTAAAAGCCGAAATAATTTTTTTCATTTTTGACCGCCTTTCAAGATATATGTATGATTTTTAATATTCTTACTTTTCTGTACAGAAATCCACCTTTTCGCCGTTAAGTATCTTGTTTGTGGTACGTACCGCACACATTTTTCCACACATGGAGCAGGTATGCCTGTCTGCCGGAGGTGTGCTTTCAAAATATTGCCGTGCTTTTTCGGGGTCGATGGCGAGTTCAAACATTTTTTCCCAGTCAACTTCGTGACGTGCTTCCGCCATAGCGTTATCCCTGTCGGTTGCGTGCGGGATTCCCTTTGCAATATCTGCCGCATGAGCTGCTATTCTGCTTGCCATAATTCCCTCTTTTACATCGTTTATATCGGGAAGTCTGAGGTGTTCCGCCGGTGTGACATAGCAAAGGAAATCAGCTCCGCTTGCTGCTGCTATAGCTCCTCCGATAGCCGATGTTATGTGGTCGTAGCCCGGGGCAATATCCGTTACAAGAGGTCCGAGAACATAGAACGGTGCATTATGGCATATCCTTTTCTGAAGTTTCATATTTGCAGCTATTTCATTCATAGCCATGTGACCCGGACCTTCGACCATTACCTGAACATCTTTCGCCCATGCTCTTTCGGTAAGTGCGCCGAGTTCAATAAGCTCCGAAATCTGTCCGGCATCTGTGGAATCGTCTATACAGCCGGGACGAAGAGCATCGCCGAGACTGATAGTTACATCATATTCACGCAGAATATCAAGAACCTCATCATAATGCTCATAGAACGGATTTTCATTACCTGTCATCATCATCCATGCAAACAGCAGAGAGCCTCCACGTGATACGATATTCATTTTCCGCTTGTCACGCATGAACGCTTCAACTGCACGTCTGTTTATTCCGGCATGAATAGTCATGAAATCAACGCCGTTTTCCGCATGAGCACGTACAACTTTCAGAAAATCACCAGCTGTTATTTCGAGGAGGTCTTTTTCAAGATAGCCGATAGCATCGTACATCGGAACTGTACCTATCATCGCAGGCGATTTTTCAATAAGCTGTGTACGGAATGTATTTGTTTTACCGTAGTTGCTTAAATCCATGATAGCTTCCGCACCGTACTTTATGGACATCTCGACTTTTTTCATTTCATTATCATAGTTATTGCAGTCTCCGGAGATACCGAGATTTACATTTATTTTGGTACGCATTTTAGTACCGATTCCCTCCGGTGATATAGATGTATGGCGTATATTGCACGGTATACAGACTTCACCCTTTGCAACAAGTTCGCATAATTCCTGTTCGCTTATAAATTCTTTTTTGGCGACGATTTTCATTTCCGGAGTTATAATTCCTTTTTTTGCCGCTTCCATCTGTGTTGCGTATTCTCTCATTATAAAAAATCCTTTCTGTGATTTCATAAAATTACATAATAAATATAACAAAAAAGAGCCTGTATACGCAGACTCCACAAAAAATTCATGTTCCCTACGCTGGCATTATCCAAATCAGGTTTAAAGGGTCGAAAGTAACACTTTCCTCTCAGCCTGTCACACAAGCTCCCCCACTGTATTTATTATATCATATCTTTCCGGAAATTGCAATAGTTTTTTACAGATTTTTATCAAGCCAACCGCTCAGTTATTGTAGCGGTCAGAATCAGGTCTTTTATTTTTACTCCGTCAAGCTCATAATTTAAAACTTCGTCAAGATTAAGACCATTTATAATATCGCCATTGTTATAAATCCAAATATCATAACAATTTTCTATCTTTTTCCCAGTATTTTCATCAAACATTGCTTCTATTCCATATTCAACACCATTATATTCAAATCCGATATTCCAGCCGGAAGCAAGATAGCGTTTAAATTCTCCGAGCGTTTCAAATTTATATTCATCAGGGTTGTATTCATAATTTTTCGTTGATTTTTCTTCTCCTTGTATATTTTCAGCAATCTAATTAAAAATTTTGCTGATAAATTACAAATTACATTATTCTTTCTGTTATTGTAGCGGTCAGAATCAGGTCTCTGATTTTAACACCGTCGAGTTTAAAATCAAGAACCTCTTCCAGTGTTATATCTTCTGCAATATCACCTTTATAAGCTATCCAGATTGCAAATTTATTATCATGTCCTTCTATGCCGTATTCTACGCCGTTATATTCAAATCCGACATTTGCACCGCAGGACAGGTAGAATTTAAATTCTCCGAGCGTTTCAAATTTGTGTTCGTCGGGGTTGTATTTATAATTTTCCATTGATTTTTCTTCTCCTTTCCTGAGAGAAAGAGATTTTTCAGATAAGCAAAATAAAAAATCTCTATATGAAAATTCATACAGAGACTTAAATTATGGTTGGGGTGCAGGGATTCGAACCCCGGAAGTGACGGAGTCAGAGTCCGTTGCCTTACCGCTTGGCGACACCCCAGTGTCATCATATTGTGCCGTGGGTTCTGATTCATTACCTATCCCCGACGACTTTTATATTATATCACATTAATTCAAAAAAGTCAAGCGTTTCTGAAATATTTTTTATTTTTAATTATCTTATAACTCTTGAAAAATATTCCGTTTCGATATATAATATTATTATAATTACGCATAAGGAGCAGACACATGAAAAAAATATATTTCTTAGTCAATCTACTCGCCGGACGTGCCACAATCGGAGATAAACTCGGCGAAATAATCAGCGAATTTAACAAATCCGGTTTTGAAGTCACCGTACACGTAACCCAGAGCGGTTCCGATGCCACCGAAAAAGCCGAATACGCCTGCCTTAACGGATATGATATTCTTGTATGTGCCGGCGGTGACGGTACACTCAGCCAGTGCCTTCAGGGGGCTATGAAAAGCAGCCGCCGTATACCTATCGGATATATCCCTGCCGGTTCTACAAACGATTTCGCAAGAAGCCTCAATATTCCGAAATCCGCTATGGACGCCATAAAATGGATTACCGAGGGCAGTCCCATGAGCGTTGACCTCGGCGTATTCAACGACAGATATTTCACGTATATAGCCGCTTTCGGTGCTTTCACCAATGTAACATACGAAACCTCCCAGCAGATAAAAAATATTTTCGGTCACGCCTCGTATATTGTCGGCGGACTTACTCAGCTTACAAGTCTCCGCTCAAAAATGATGCGTATAGAATACAACAATACCGTTATCGAGGGAGAATTTATTTTCGGAATGGTGACAAATTCCGGTTCGGTTGCTGGACTTCTCTCTATGAATGATTTTCTGCTTGATGACGGACAGTTTGAAGTCACACTTATAAAAAAACCGGCGAATCTTGTACAGCTCCAGAAAATAGTCCATTCACTGCTGAATATATCCGAAGAAATAGACAGGGAATACATCAAATTTTTCAGAACAGACAAAATCACATTCACAGCACTCAACGACGAACAGATAACATGGACTCTTGACGGGGAATTTGGCGGTGATTCTCCGGTAAATGTAGTTGCAAATCATCACAATGCGATTGAGTTTATGGTCGCCGACCGTCCGGAAGCAATATTATCATCTCAGGACATTAAAGAATCCGAAAATCAATAACACAAAAAATATAAGACAGCACTGCGTAATCAGCAATGCTGTCTTATTTGATTTCAAATATTTTCAGCCTCACGCTGTTTTCATGGATTCATAAGCTTCCCTGACGGCGAGACAGAGCTGGTCGGCACATGAAGTGGGTCGTCTTCCGCACGTATTGCCTTTGAGTTTTTCCTCTATCTGCTCAACGGTCATTCCATCGACAAGCTTCGAAACGGCTTTGAGATTTCCGTTACAGCCCCCGATAAAACTTACATTTGTTATTACATTTCCCTCTATGTGAAATCTGATTTCCTGCGAGCATACCATACTTGTTACATAAACATAATCCATAAATCAAACCCTCTTTTCAGATAATTTTATAATCAAAACAGCCGTCAAGGTCAGACCCTGACGGCCGTTTTATTTATATTGCAGATGTTATATTCCTACACGCTCTGAACAGCCGGAATTGTGATGTGTTCGGAAACAGAATCGGTTTTTACAACCTTTACCTGATTGTAACATTCCATACCCGTACCGGCAGGAATAAGCTTACCGATAATAACATTTTCCTTAAGACCAAGCAGTCTGTCGCTCTTTCCTCTGATAGCTGCATCTGTGAGAGCCTTTGTGGTCTCCTGGAATGAAGCAGCCGAAAGGAAACTGTCGGAATTTGACGATGCTTTTGTGATACCCTGAAGTACCGGTGAATACTGAACAAGCTGTAATTCATATTCTCCGGAATCAATACGTGCCTGTATTTCGGCATTTATAGCATCGATTTCCCTGCTGTCGACGAGAGTTCCGGGGAGCAGATAGCTTGAACCGGATTCCTCAACCTTTACCTTGCGGAGCATCTGACGGACAATAACCTCGATGTGTTTATCGTTGATGTCAACACCTTGGAGACGATAAACTTTCTGTACTTCGTTTATAATATAGTTCTGAACTTCCATAGTTCCGAGAATATTAAGAATATCGGCAGGATATATATTACCCTCGGTAAGACGTGTGCCTTTCGGGATTTCCTCGCCCTCACGCACACGAATCTTGAAGTTGTAAGGAATCATATAATTTTCGGTCTCACCCGTTTCATCGTTTGAAACAACGATATTACGTGTGGTTTTGACTTCCTCAATATGAACTTTTCCGGAGATTCTCGAAAGAATAGCTGCACCCTTCGGACGACGGCTTTCAAAGAGTTCCTCAACACGGGGGAGACCCTGTGTAATATCTTCCGCATCGGCAGAAGCAACACCGCCAGTGTGGAATGTTCTCATGGTAAGCTGTGTACCCGGTTCGCCGATTGACTGAGCAGAAATGACGCCTACAGCCTCTCCGACAGAAACAATATTGTTGAATGCAAGATTAGCACCGTAACACTTGGCACATACGCCGGTTTTTGCCTTGCAGTTGAGAACCGAACGAATCTTTATAACTTCAACGCCGGCATCAATAATTTTCTTGGCGTCGGCATCGCTGATAAGTTTATTTCTTGATACGATAAGTTCTCCTGCCTCGTCACGCAGGTCTTCGGCAAGGAATCTTCCTACAAGACGCTCTGCAAACGGTTCTACGACTTCATTTCCGTTTCTTATTTCAAATACTTCGATACCGTCGGTAGTTCCGCAGTCCTCCTCACGTATGATAACGTCCTGAGATACATCAACAAGACGACGTGTCAGGTATCCGGAGTCGGCGGTACGGAGAGCCGTATCGGCAAGTCCCTTACGTGCACCTCGGGAAGCAATGAAGTATTCCAGAATGTTAAGTCCCTCACGGTAATTAGCACGGATAGGAATTTCGATTACTGCACCGGAAGTATTTGCAATAAGTCCACGCATTCCGGCAAGCTGACGAATCTGTGATATAGAACCACGGGCACCGGAATCCGCCATCATCCATATAGGATTGTATCTGTCGAAATTCGCTTTAAGGGCATTTGTAACGGCATCTGTTGTATCAGTCCAGAGTGAAACAATTTTCTTTGATTTCTCCTGAGCCGAAATATAGCCGTAATTGTATTCTTCGGTAATTGCCTGAACTTCCTCATCGGCTTTTGCAAGGATTTCCTTTTTCTGCGGAGGTATAGTTGCATCGCATACTGCAACCGTAAGAGCGGCACGTGTGGAATATTTATATCCGAGAGCCTTTATACGGTCGAGAACCTCGGAAGTAGTCGTTGTACCGTGAATCTTGATACATCTTTCGATAATATCAGAAAGCTGTTTTTTGCCTACAAGGAATGAGATTTCAAGGTCAAACTGTTTTTCGGAGTTTGTTCTGTCAACATATCCGAGATTCTGCGGAATATTCTCATTGAATATAAGTCTGCCCACGGTAGCATTTATTATCTTTGATACTTTCTTGTCGCCGAGGTCTTTCGTGATTTTTACTCTGATATTTGCATGGAGTGAAACATCATGCTCATAGTAAGCCATAAGGGCTTCGTCAATATCACGGAACACTTTTCCCTCACCAGGTTCGCCCGGCTTATCCATAGTCAGATAGTAAGAACCGAGTACCATATCCTGTGACGGAACGGCAACAGGCTTTCCGTCCGAGGGTTTAAGCAGATTGTTTGCGGCAAGCATAAGGAAACGTGCTTCTGCCTGTGCTTCTGCGGAAAGCGGAAGATGTACAGCCATCTGGTCGCCGTCGAAGTCGGCATTAAAAGCAGAACATACAAGCGGGTGGAGCTTAATTGCACGTCCTTCAACGAGAATCGGCTCAAATGCCTGTATTCCGAGACGGTGGAGCGTAGGAGCACGGTTGAGCATTACAGGGTGGTCTTTGATAACGTCCTCAAGAGCGTCCCACACCTTATTATCGGCACGGTCAATCAGCTTACGTGCCGATTTTATATTTGCGATAGCCTTTTTATCGACAAGTCTTTTGAGTACAAACGGCTTGAAAAGCTCCAGTGCCATTTCTTTCGGGAGACCGCACTGATACATTTTGAGTTCTGGACCTACTACGATAACGGAACGTCCGGAATAGTCAACACGTTTTCCGAGAAGATTCTGACGGAAACGTCCCTGTTTACCCTTAAGCATATCAGAAAGCGATTTGAGAGCACGATTGCTCGGTCCTACGACCGGTCTGCCGTGTCTGCCGTTGTCGATTAGTGCATCAACGGCTTCCTGAAGCATACGTTTTTCGTTTCTTACGATAATATCGGGGGCTTCAAGCTCTATCATTCTTTTAAGGCGGTTATTTCTGTTGATAACACGTCTGTAGAGGTCATTGAGGTCAGAAGTTGCATAACGTCCGCCGTCGAGCATTATCATAGGACGGATATCCGGCGGAATAACCGGAACAACGTCAAGTATCATCCACTCCGGCTTGTTTCCGGAAAGGCGGAACGCTTCAATTATCTGAAGTCTTTTTATCAGCTTGACTTTTTTCTGTCCGGACGGAAGTCCTACAAGTTCGTGCTTGAGGTCATCGGAGCAGAGTTCGAGATTATTTTTCCATTCAACGTCCACAAGTTCGGCGAATTTACGGCACTCATCGCATTCGCACTCCATTGGATTTCTGAAACAGGAAAGTTTTTTCAGACCGAGCGATATTTTTCCCAGTTCTATCAGACGGAGTTTAAGGAAATCATATCTTTCGGGGTCATACTCATTAAGGAGTTTTTTGATAGCTTCCGCACCCATTTCAGCACTGAAATCATCACCATATTTATCACGGTATGAAAGATATTCTTTCTCGGAAAGGAGCTGTTTTTTCACGAGTTCGGTATTTCCGGAGTCGGTAACGATATATTTTGTAAAATAGAGAACTTCCTCCAGACGTTTCTGTGAAACTTCAAGAACCTGACCGATACGGGAAGGAGTACCCTTGAAGTACCATATATGCGATACCGGAGCTGCAAGTTCAATATGTCCCATTCTTTCACGGCGGACTCTTGCACGTGTAACTTCAACTCCGCATCTATCGCAGACTTTTCCTTTAAAGCGGATTTTCTTGAATTTACCGCAGTGACATTCCCAGTCTTTAGTCGGTCCGAATATTCTTTCACAGAAAAGACCGTCTCTTTCAGGCTTCTGTGTTCTGTAATTTATAGTTTCAGGTCTTTCAACAACGCCGTAAGACCAGCTTCTTATCTGTTCGGGTGAAGCAAGACCGATTTTAATTGATTCAAAAGTATTAAATTCCAAACTGCTACCTCCTGCAATTTTATAGTATATCTGCAATGCCGAACCACGCACCATATGCAGAATAGTGGATAGCCAATCAGAGTCCAGTGAAGTCCGTTTCGTTCCGGACTTCACTGTAAAGACAAATTCTTATTCGTCAAAAATGGGGTCATCGTCGAGAGCCATATCTGGGAAATCGCTTTCTTCATCGTCCAGACTGAAATCTTCGTCATCATCGTCATCGTAACTGTACAGGTCTTCCTTTTCCAGCGTATCGACATCTTCTCCGTCGTAAGAATCATCATCGTCAAGAGGTCTGTCAAATCCGTCCTCACTGTCGCCGACCTCAAAGCCACGTTCGCCCATATCATCATCTGAGAGAGAATTGAGATTTTCTGTTTCCTCGTCTTTGAAGTTATTTCTTGCCGGCATCGGGTCGTCGTCGAAATTCTGCTTGAGGTCTATTTCCTCCTGATTTATATCAAGAACCTTGACATCAAGAGCAAGAGACTGGAGTTCTTTTATAAGAACCTTGAACGATTCAGGAATACCTGGCTTCGGAACATTCTGACCTTTTACGATTGCCTCATATGTTTCAACACGTCCGATAGTATCGTCTGATTTAACTGTAAGGATTTCCTGAAGTGTATAGGCTGCACCGTAGGCTTCGAGAGCCCATACTTCCATTTCTCCGAATCGCTGACCGCCGAACTGTGCTTTACCGCCGAGTGGCTGCTGAGTAACAAGAGCATACGGACCGACTGAACGTGCATGAATCTTATCGTCAACAAGGTGGTGGAGCTTGAGGTAATACATATAGCCCACAGTTACACGGTTATCGAATTTTTCGCCTGTGCGTCCGTCATAAAGAGTAAATTTACAGTCCTCGTTAAATTCGAGGGCTTTCGGATTGATAACCTTATCCATCGCTTTGAGTTCAAACATATCGTCACGGTGTTCTTTGTTCTGAGTGTCAGCCATTCTGAAACAGTCACGTATATCGTCCTCATGTGCACCGTCGAATACAGGTGTCATGATATGCCAGCCCAGAGCCTTGCACGCCATACCAAGATGTACTTCAAGAACCTGACCGATATTCATACGTGAAGGCACGCCGAGCGGATTAAGAACAATATCAAGCGGTGTTCCGTCGGGCAGGAAAGGCATATCCTCCTCCGGAAGTATACGTGAAACAACACCCTTGTTTCCGTGACGGCCTGCCATTTTGTCGCCGACCGTGATTTTACGCTTCTGTGCGATATAGCAGATAACACGCATATTTACGCCTGCACTGAGTTCGTCGCAGTTTTCACGGGTGAACACCTTTACATCAACGATAACACCGGCTTCACCGTGAGGAACTTTAAGTGAATTATCACGCACTTCCCTTGCTTTTTCGCCGAATATTGCACGGAGAAGTCTTTCTTCGGCAGTGAGTTCTGTTTCTCCCTTTGGCGTGACCTTGCCGACAAGAATATCTCCGGCAGTTACTTCCGAGCCTATTCTGATAATTCCGTTTTCGTCAAGATTTGCAAGAGCGTCGTCGCCGACATTCGGAATATCACGTGTAATTTCTTCCGGACCGAGTTTTGTATCACGGCATTCGATTTCGTATTCTTCTATGTGAACAGATGTGAACACATCTTCACGCACCAGTCTTTCATTAAGAAGAACAGCATCCTCGTAGTTATAGCCTTCCCACGTCATAAATCCGATGAGAGCGTTTTTGCCGAGCGAAATTTCGCCGTCGGCAGTTGCAGGGCCGTCGGCAAGAACCTGACCCTTTGCGATTCTTTCGCCGACAGAGACAATCGGACGCTGATTCACGCAAGTACCCTGGTTTGAACGCTTGAATTTTATGAGTTCGTAACGGCGTTCGATTCCGTCATCGCCGATAACACGGATATTATCCGCATCAACATAGCTTACTTTACCGTCGCAGTCGGAAACAATACATACGCCTGAATCGACAGCAGCCTTATATTCCATACCCGTGCCGACAAACGGACGCTCCGTCTTGAGAAGCGGAACAGCCTGTCTCTGCATATTTGAACCCATGAGGGCACGGTTTGCGTCGTCGTTTTCAAGGAACGGAATCATAGATGTAGCAACGGACACGACCATTTTAGGCGATACGTCCATATAGTCAACTATTTCACGTTCACATTCGAGTATCTGGTCACGGTGACGTGCATTTACACGAGGACGTGCGAGTTTTCCGTCCTCGGTGAGAGGTTCGTTCGCCTGAGCGACAACGTAATTATCCTCAACGTCAGCCGTCATATATACAACTTCGTTTGTAACAACGCCCGTCTCCTTATCTACCTTGCGGTAGGGAGCTTCAATGAAACCGTATTCATTGATTCGGGCAAAAGTGGCAAGATAAGAGATAAGTCCGATATTAGGACCTTCCGGAGTCTCGATAGGACACATTCTTCCGTAATGGCTGTAGTGTACGTCACGGACTTCAAATCCTGCACGGTCACGTGAAAGACCTCCTGGTCCGAGAGCTGAAAGACGTCTCTTGTGCGTAAGTTCGGCAAGAGGGTTATTCTGGTCCATGAACTGCGACAGCGGAGACGAACAGAAAAATTCCTTCATAGCGGAGGAAATAGGTCTTATGTTGATAAGAGTCTGCGGAGTAAGTGCGCTTACGTCCTGCGTCTGAGTGTTCATTCTTTCACGGATTCCACGTTCCATACGTGCGTATCCGATTCGGAACTGATTCTGGAGGAGTTCTCCGACCGAACGTATACGTCTGTTGCCGAGATGGTCTATATCATCAACAGTTCCGACGCCCTCGCAGAGATTTATAAAATAGCTGATAGTTGCGAAAATATCATCAAGTATGATGTGCTTCGGAACAAGTTCATCAGCCTTTTTCTTGATATTTTCCTCAAGCTCGTCAGCATCTGCTGAAGTTTCCATAATTTCTTTCAGAACCTTGAAAGAAACTTTTTCGTTTATTCCGTATTTTTCGACGTCAAAGTCAACATATCCGCTGATGTCAACCATACCATTGCCTATGATTTTTGCAACACGTTCCACGAAACGTATCTGGGTTTCACCACGTTCATTTGTGTAATATTCTTTGGCTTCGACCTTTACGAAAGCGTAATACACGCCTGCCTGTTCGATTTCGCAGGCTTTTTCGTAGCTTATTGTATCGCCGGCATCTGCCATTATTTCTCCGGTAAGAGGATTAACAACCGGCTCTGTAAGAGTATGTCCGGCAAGACGTGAAGCTATGCCGAGTTTTTTATTGTATTTATATCTTCCGAAACGGCAGAGGTCATATCTTTTGGCATCAAAGAAAAGGTTATTGAGATGTGTGATTGCACTTTCCACAGTAGGCGGTTCACCCGGACGGAGTTTTTTATAGACATCGATAAGACCGTCGGAAGTATTTTTGGTCTGGTCTTTCTGGAGGATAGTCTGTTTAAGTCTTTCGTCCTCGCCGAAAAGCTCGTATATTTCCTCATCTGTTCCCACGCCGAGAGCACGTATGAACGTTGTAAGCGGAATCTTTCTGTTTTTGTCGATACGGACATAAACCACGTCGTTGGAATCCATTTCGTACTCAAGCCATGCTCCACGGTTGGGGATAACTGTGGTACTGAAAAGGTCTTTTCCTGTCTTATCCTTTTCAAAGGAGTAATAAACGCCGGGAGAACGGACAAGCTGGGAAACGATAACACGTTCAGCTCCGTTGATGACGAAAGTACCGCTGTCTGTCATAAGCGGGAAATCGCCCATATATATTTCACTTGTACTTACGTGATTGGTTTCTTTATTGCAGAGGGTAGCTGTAGCACGCATGGCAACCTGATATGTTGCGCCTCTCGACTTACATTCCGCAAGGGAATATTTAGGTTCTGTATCAAAGCGGTAATCATTGAACGTCAGGACGAGATTTCCGTTATAATCAGTAATAGCGGTCATATCACGGAAAACTTCTTTCAGACCTTCTTCCCTGAACCACTGATACGAGTTTTTCTGCACCTCGATAAGGTTAGGCATTTCGAGCGGCTCGGTAATTTTACCGAAACTCATTCTGACGTTTTTTCCAAGCTGCTTAGGTGTAACGTTCACCATAGGCGGAACCTCCTTATTATTTTACTTGCATGACTGAATATCGTGCAGGTGTTTGGTGTGAAAATTTTTAAAAAAACTGCAAAGCTATTGACAAGATTTTATATTTATGGTATAATATCTTACAGAAGCATAAGTATTTTCACACACTGATACATTATATAATTCTATCACATTATTTGCCTTTTGTCAAGGGCATTAAGACCTGTTTTTCTATTTTTGGAATCTTTGCCGGATTTTTCAATATAAAATCCGGCATTTTTTGTTATTTAGGACAACATTCAAAAAATTCTTATTCTTATTTACATTCGCAGGAAAAAGTGTTATAATATTGATATAATGATGGGTTCTGCCTGCTCATCAATGATGATATAATAATTTGTTCTGAATTGAGGTTTAAAATGTTTGATAAAGTGTTAAGCTGCGGACTATACGGATTCAACACGTTTCTTGTTGATGTTGAAGCAAATATAGTCAGGGGTATGCCGTCATTCAATATTGTCGGTCTGCCCGATGCTACCGTAAAAGAAAGCCGTGAAAGAATCCGCTCCGCACTCAGTGCGTGCGGAGTACATTTTCCTGTATCTGCCGTAACTGTCAATCTTGCTCCTGCTGATACAAAGAAAAGCGGTTCTGTACTTGATACATCAATTTTTATGGCACTGCTGAAAGCTATGGGACTGATAAGCAGAAGCACAGAAAACTGTATTTTTTTAGGCGAACTTTCCCTCAGCGGAAATCTGCGTGGAATAACCGGAGTTCTGCCTATGATAATACACGCCCGTGAACTGGGAATAAAATCCGCATTTGTACCTGCCGCAAATGCACATGAAGCCTCTGTTATTACCGGAATTGATATTTATTCCGTTGACCATGCCGAACAACTTATGGAGCATTTCCGTGGCGCAAAATTTCTCACTCCGTGCGAACCGTACATACCGCCCGAAGCCGTATATAATGAGAATGAAGATTTTGAAGAAGTCAAAGGTCAGCAGTTTGCAAAGCGTGCTCTTGAAATCGCTGCAGCAGGCGGTCACAATGCTCTGCTATCCGGTTATCCCGGAAGCGGAAAAAGTATGCTTGCCAAAAGAATGCCGACAATACTCCCTCCGCTTACGTTTGAGGAAGCTCTCGAAACTACAAAAGTACACAGCGTTGCCGGTATGCTCACTCCGGAACAGCCAATAATAACAAAAAGACCGTTCCGCTCTCCGCATCATACCATATCACCGGCAGGACTTTCTGGAGGCGGAAGCATTCTGCGTCCGGGAGAAGTTTCACTTGCACATAACGGACTGCTTTTTCTTGATGAAATAGCGGAATTTGATAGACGTACACTCGAAATTCTCCGCCAGCCGGTCGAGGAACATTCCATAAAGCTGTCAAGAGCATCCGGTTCTGCAACGTATCCCTGTTCATTTATGCTGATAGGTGCTATGAATCCATGTCCGTGCGGATATTACGGTCACCCGACACGCAGATGCACCTGTTCTCAGAAGAATATATCCGCATATAATTCACGGATTTCCGGTCCTCTCCTTGACCGGTTCGACCTGTATATAGAAGTCGCTCCGCTGGAATTCTGTGACCTGTCATCTGAAAAAAAAGAAGAATCATCAGAATCTATCCGGAAACGTGTCATGGCTGCACGTGAAATTCAGAATGAAAGATTTAAAAGTACGGGAATATCATGCAATGCCATGATAAGCGACGGAAAACTTGACAAATACTGCCATATGGACGAAGATGTCAAAAAAACTTTTAACAGACTTTATACGGCACTCCAGCTTTCGGGACGAGCATACAGCCGTCTGCTTAAAGTTGCACGTACTATAGCGGATTTAAGCGGTTCTGAAAATATCCGTGTTCAGGACATCAAAGAGGCCGCACAGTACAGAAAGAAATAAAAGTTCATCTGATTCTGAAAATCAGAATAAAAAATACATTCCAAAAGGAAGGTTGACAGTAAAAAATGAAATCTGCATTTAAAGATTTATCATCAAACAAGCACAGCATTGACATAGGTCTGCTTTTTGCCGTTACATTGTGTTCTGTTCTGGGGACGCTTCTCATATACAGCATTGCAGAAAGCGGTGTAAGCGAAAATGAGGGTATAGGCGACAGCTACTGGAAAACTCAGCTTGTATCAATGACAATGGGCTTTATACTTTCGATTATAGTTTCGTATATTGACTACCGCAAACTTGTTAAGTTCTGGTTTGCTTTTGTTCCTGTTACTCTCGGAATAGTTGCTCTGACGTTTACTTCACTCGGCTATCAGCGTGAGGGGGCAGACGACCAAGGCTGGATACGTGTTTTCGGAATCAGTCTCCAGCCGTCGGAAATAATGAAAATCGCATTTATTCTGACGTTCAGCTTTCATCTTTCAAAAGTTGAAGAAGAAATGAACAAACCTCTCAATATGCTTCTGCTTCTGCTTCACGGAGCAGTACCTATCGGAATTGTCACACTTCAGGGCGACTACGGAACAGCCATTGTTTTCGCCGCCATATTCGGATTTATGATAGTATCGGCGGATATATCGTGGAAATATCTTCTTGCTGCTCCGTTTGTAATCGCCGGTGCAATTGCGGTTATGTGGTTCAATCTGCTTGACAAATTTCACAAGGAACGTATTCTTATTCTTTTCAATCCGGGTACTGACCCCGAAAACATCGAATATCAGCAGGACCTCGGAATAAAAGCACTGCAATCCGGCGGTGTTTTCGGAAAGGGTCTTTTTGCCGGTCAGAACGAATATATTTATGTTCCGGAACTCCATAACGACTTTATTTTCGCTCATGCCGGTCAGGTTTTCGGATTTGTCGGCTCAGTCGGAATAATGATAGTTCTTGCTTACGTATGCCTTAAAGTTTTTGCGGACAGCAGAATCACACGTGACCATCTGGGAAAATTCATATGTATGGGAGCTTCCGGTATGTTCTTTACTCACTGCCTCATGAATATCGGAATGGTTCTTAAAGCTGCGCCTGTTATCGGTGTTCCGCTTCCGTTCATAAGTGGAGGCGGTACGGCTATGGTAAGTATGTACGTGATTGTAGGACTTGTACTCAGCACATATGCACACCGAGCCGTGAATTACAACGTTTTCTATGACGAAGATGACGACTGACAATCAATCCCCTG
Organism: uncultured Ruminococcus sp.; assembly: GCA_947178575.1. Classification (GTDB taxonomy): domain Bacteria; phylum Bacillota; class Clostridia; order Oscillospirales; family Ruminococcaceae; genus Ruminococcus. Next base: position 20,489 of record CAMWYX010000004.1, read on the forward strand.
AGGAATACTGTTCCGCAGGGGACTTTTAAATATATTGACTAATATTGGATTTTTTATTAATCTTCCTGTTCGCCGAATGTTCTTACAGCCTTTATCATTATCGCACATTCAAGACGTTTTTTTTCGAGCTCGCACGAAATTTTATGTGCTGAACGAACATCTCCCATATACTGATAATTATTTGCATTACAGCCTCCGCTGCAATAGAATTTAGCCCAGCACTTACGGCATTCCGGCTTGGAATATACATGGCAGTTTGCGAAATCCGCTTTCATTTCCTGATTGAAAGTTCCCTCATTGATATTGCCCATTTTATACTCATCAATACCCACAAACTGGTGACACGGGAAAATATCGCCGTCCGGAGTAATCGCAACATAATCGTTTCCACAGCCACAGCCACGCAGTCTCTTGATGGCACAAGGACCTTGGTCAAGGTCAATCATGAAATGGAAGAAGTTGAATTTTCCGCCTTTTTTCTCATTGTCGAGGATTCTGCGTGCAAGAACTTCATACTCTCTGAATACAGCCGGAAGTTCCTTTTCAGTGAGTGCATATTCATCACCTTCACCGACTACAGGCTCGATTGAAATCTGGTCGAATCCGGCTTCATACAGTGCAAATACATCTTCCGAGAAATCAAGATTTTTGTTTGTGAATGTTCCACGGACATAGTATTCCTTATCGCCACGATTTTCCACGAGCTTTTTATATTTCGGGAGTATCATGTCATAACAGCCCTGACCGTTCGGCAATACACGGAAATAATCGTTCACCGATTTTCTGCCGTCAATCGAAAGAACCACGTTTGACATCTCTCTGTTGATGAAATCTATTTTCTCATCGTCAAGCAGAAGTCCGTTTGTTGTGATTGTAAACCGGAATTTCTTTCCGTATTCTGCTTCTCTTGAACGTGCGTACTCGACAATCTGCTTTACAACCTTAAAATTCATCAGCGGTTCTCCGCCGAAAAAGTCAAGTTCAAGATTTGGTCTGTCGCCGGAATTTTCAAGCAGAAAATCAATAGCGTGCTTTCCGGTCTCGAATGACATCAGCTTACGACCTTTACCGAAATCTCCGGTAGATGCAAAGCAGTATTTACATCTCAGCTGACAGTCATGGGCAATATTCAGGCACATCGCCTTTACCGGAGATGCAACGGAATATCTGGCATATTTTTCATAATCATCTTCCGAAAACAGAATTTTATCATTGTAAAGTTCAACGATTTCAGCGTAACATGATTCTATATCCTCGGCAGAATAGACCTTTGACAGCTTGTCGATTACTTTCTGCGGACATTTCTCATCAAAAGGCGGTTCTATATTGTCGAGCAGGTCGTATGTAAGCTCGTCCACAACGTGAACTCCACCGCTGTTCACATCAAGAACAATATTGAATCCGTTCAGCTTATACTTGTGTATCATATTAATCACCTCTAAAAAAATTCAGGGCAGTATCCACTGCCCCAAAGGATTTTTGCTCTGCTTATCTTTCGCATTTCTGATTTGCTACAGTACATGAAGTCTTGCAGGCTGACTGGCATGAAGCCTGACATTTTCCGCAGCCGCCTTTCTGAGCAGACTCTTTAAGATTAGCCTTATTCATAGTTTTGATGTGTTTCATAAAAGATTCCTCCTTAAATATGTAGTCTGTCTGATATTTCTGCAAATGCTGACACACCGGACAAACCCTGAAAAAATAGTTCGGATTCATTATATCACATTTTTCTGAATATTTCAATAGTTTTTCATATAATTATTAAATTTAAGCGTTTTCAACAATTTAATATGTTTAAACCTGTTAATATATTATAACCGTTAATTAATTTCAGAATTAATATTAAAATATATTATTCATCGAGTTCGATAAGTTTTTCAAAATCTTCATCTATTTTCTGTTTGAGCCGGTCTATTTCGGCACATTTCTGATTCATAAGTTCGTAATCTGTATAAACTTCCTCGTGGGAAATTTCCTCATTCAGTGAATCGATACGAATCTGGAGTTCATCAATTTCCTTTTCAAGACGTCGCATTTCATTTTTACGGGCGGCATCTGCACTTCTCTGCTGTTTACTGCGATACGCCCTTGTCTGTTTTTCTTTTGATTCTGCGACAGCCTTCGCATTTTTTTCGGCTTCTGCGATACGTTTTTCCTCCGCCTGCTCCTCACGGAGAATATCAAGATATTTTTCAAATCCGTAATTATGCAGACGGTATCCGCCGGATTTTAGTTCAATAAGCCTGTCGGCTGTTCTGCTGAGAAGATAGCGGTCATGTGAAACAAATATAACTGTTCCGGTATATTCTTCAAGAGCGGTCTCAATTGCTTCCTTTGAACTAAGGTCAAGATGGTTTGTAGGTTCATCGAGAATAAGAACGTTTCCGTGTTCCTGCATCATTATCGCAAAACAGAGCTTCGCTCTTTCTCCACCGCTTATAACGCCTGTTTCCTTGAATACGTTTTCCCCGACAAACCGAACCTGAGCAAGCAGATTACGGACTTCAAGTTCCGAAAGCGACGGATAACGGCTGTGCAGTTCTTCCATTACCGTGAGATTCGGGTTAAGATTAGTGCTTTCCTGTTCAAAATAAGAGATTTTCACATTTGTATTCCAGCGGACTTTCCCTTCATGCGGAAGAAGTCCCTGTATAATTTTAAGAAGTGTTGATTTTCCTATTCCGTTATCGCCTATGATTCCGACTTTCTCACCTCTGCGGACTTCAAAATCTATGCTTTCGACAAGAGTCTTTTTTCCTGCTCCTGCTCCGACAGATATATCAACGTTTTTAACTTTAAGAACTTCAAGCGGAGGCTCAACGGCATATGTAAAGCTGATTCTTGCGTGCTTTTCGTCATGAAACGGCTTTTCTATGCGTTCTGTCTTTTCAAGTTGTTTACGTCTGCTCTGTGCCATTTTGGTGGTTGACGCACGTACAAGATTACGTGCGATATAATCCTCAAGTTTTGCTATCTGTTTCTGCTGTTGTTCGTATTCTTTTTCCTGACGGGCATCGTTTTCCTCACGCTGACGTATGAATGCGGAATAATTGCCCTTATAGCGTTTAAGAACTCCCCGTTCTATCTCGCATATTGATGTACACAGTCTGTCAAGAAAATATCTGTCATGGCTTACTATAAGAACAGCCCCACGGTAACTTCTGAGATAATCCTCAAGCCACATTATTGTTCTGAAATCAAGGTGATTCGTCGGCTCGTCGAGAATAAGCAGATTCGGCTCTTCAAGCAGAAGTTTTGATATACACAGACGTGTTTTTTCTCCTCCGCTGAATCCGGAAATCCTGCGGTCGTATTCAGCACCGGAAAATCCCATTCCGTTAAGAATTGTACGGATTTTCACATCTGTGTTATATCCGTCGTTTGCTTCAATCCATGATGAAAGTCTCTGATATTCGTCAGCCGATGAATTATCTCCGGATTCGATTTCAAGTTCTATTTCCCTGAGACGCTCAATCGCCCTATGTACAGGAGCAAAAACTTTCTGCATTTCCTCCATTACGGTGGATTCGGAATCAAGACCGCCCATCTGCTCCAGATATCCGACCGATGTTTTTGAAGCAAACGAAATAATTCCGTCCTTTTCGCTGAATCTGTCCGGCTCAAGACTTCCTGTAATAATTTTCAGAAGAGTTGATTTTCCGCACCCGTTATTTCCGACAAGACCTATTTTATCGTTCTCGTCAACAGTGAGCGATATATTACTCAGAATCTGTCTGCCGTTAAAAAATTTGTTTATATTTGTTAAACTTACAAGCATATTATCTTCCTTTTCAGTTCGGTTTTTTTGTATTTCAATAATTGACTATATTATTATATCATACTTCAGCAATATAATCAATATCAAAATTCCGGAATAATAAAATCACGTATGCGGTATTTTTGTTGATTTGGTGAAAATTTTAAAAGCTCTTTACATATGGAAATGTTTGTGCTATAATTTATGAGGACGGAAACGTCTGATATATAGAAAAAAAACACACAGGACAAAAAAGGAGATTTCACCATGAACAAAGGAGAAAACAGAAGAAAAAAACGCCGTTACCGTATACGCTATGACAGAGTAATCATTTTTTTACTGCTGATTGCTGCTATAGGAGTTGTAGGAACATCGGCATTCAAGGCAATCACCGGCGGAAACAGAAAAGAAAAAGAAGAATCATCTTCCGAAAGCGTTTCCGAACCACCGCCTGCTACCGATGATTATGTTCCGGAAGATACAACAGCTCCCCCTTCAACCGAACCGGAAACAACTGCAATAACTACCACTGCATATCCGGTAATAACGACACCGGAGGGAATGACCGATGTCGTACAGGAACACGACAATATCTATAAGGGAAATCTTATCGTTGTAAATACTCAGTATGAATATAAATTCCTGCCCGATGACATAGAAGTGCTTGCCGTCTACGAAAATCAGAACAGCTATTATGCCACAGGCGACCTCGTAACATCTCTTGACCGTGAAACCATAACACAGCTTAACGCAATGATGGAAGCATATGCTTTGTTCAACGGAAGCTCGACTGCCGGTATACTTATTCAGGACGGCTACCGTACTTACGAAGAACAGGAATACCGCCACAATTCCGGACAATCCAGAACATTTGAAGCCGGTCACGCCGATTATCACACCGGACGTACTTTCGATATGTTCCGTGTGGATTCATACAGTGCAACGGGATATTCTTACTTTGAAGCCGATGAATGGTTCAGGGAAAATGCCGGAAAATATGGATTCATCGTCCGCTATCCGGAGAGCAAATACGAATATACCGGAGAAAATCCAAGGGCGTATACATACCGATATGTCGGAAAACCCCATGCGGAATATATTAACACATACAATCTTTGCCTTGAAGAGTATATTGATATATTAAAAACGCATACTATTGAAAATCCCCTTGAAACAGCAGCAGATGGTCATATATACAGCATATACTATGTTCCTGCCGCAGAATCAGGAAATACTGACGTATTTGTGCCGGAAAATTCAGAATATACAATATCCGGAGACAACGGCAGCGGATTTATTGTTACAGTTATGTTAAGTTGAAGCAGGTGATGCTTGTGAAAAAAATATCACTCCTGACTGCCGCAGCTATATTTATCCTCACAGCCCTTACATCATGCGGAAATGACGACAAGGGCGACGGTTCAGGGCATATGTATGATGTTCCACTTGTGGGAAATCCTAAAAGCCTTGACCCGCAGTTCGCCGATGACCCTTCGTCAAATACGGTAATACGCAATCTCTACAGCGGATTAATGGAAACAGATGCAGACGGAAATATAATCTGCTGTAATGCGTCAGACTATAAAGTATCAGACGACGGAAAAGTATATACTTTCTACCTGCGTGAGGATAATTACTGGTTCTTTGATAAAAACAATGATGACATAATAAGCGAGGAGGAATATTTTCCGGTTACTTCCCATGACTATGAATTTGCACTGCGAAGAGTTCTTGACCCTGCTATGAAATCGCCGTACAGTGAGGATTTTTCGTGTATAATGGGAGCTGACGAAGTTCTTAAAGGAACTCAGCCTCTCTCATTTGCGGAAATATACGCTCCGAGCGATTACACTCTTCAGATTGTCCTCAAAGCACCGAATGAAGAATTTCTGCATCTTATGGCAACAGCAGCGGCATATCCGTGCAGTGAATGGTTTTTTGATTCGACAAAGGGACGTTACGGACTTGATGACCGTTCAATCATGTCAAACGGTGCATTCTACGTCCGCCAATGGTTCTACGACCCGTACGGACACAATAATATTCTGTATATGAAACGCAATGACGCAAACTGGAGCGATTCTTATGATATTATGCCGTCATTTCTCAGCTTTACTATTGAAAGAGATGAGGAATCCGTGCGTGAAATTTTCAAGGACGATGAAATAGAATGTTTCACCACCCTTGACAGCAGTCTGTATAATCCGGAAAGATATAATGTTGAGAATTTTCCGGCACTTACTCTCGGACTTATTTTCAATCCCGACGATAAAATTTTTGGCAATCTGAATATACGACGTGCTATGGCACTGTCTGTTGAACGTTCAGCGACGGAAAATCTCCTCGACGGCGATATGTATACGGCATACGGAATTATACCGCCGGCTATTAAGCTCTATGGAAGAAGCTACAGAGAACTCGTATCGGACAGAGTATTCTATTATTATAACGAAGAAGAATCCCTTAACTGCTATGAAAAAGCAAAAAAAGAACTCAAATTTGATAATATCGAAAATATAAAAATACTCGTCAATGCCGAAACAGCAGATTCCAGAAGTCTGCACATTATAACACAGCAGTGGCAGAAACTTTTCGGCTGTCTTATCGGCGTGGAAGATGTCACGGCAGATGAATTTGATTCACGCATAGAAAGCGGAGACTATTCTATAGCTCTTTATCCTCTTAAGGGTAACCTTGCAACAGGTAAGTCAATAATCCGTGAACTTGAAAGCAAATCCTTTTTTGCTCCGGCAGTTCCGGACGACGGAATGACAGCTCCGCTTGCTTCGAGTTCTTCGCCGGACGAGCTGATTGAAGCATATACCGAAATCGAAAAATATGTAGTAGGTACGTACAGATTTGTTCCGCTGTTCTATAAAAATTTGTATCTTATATCGGACAAGGACAATGAATTTATAGAATACGACCCATTTTCGGGAGCTGTAGACTACAGGCTCGCACAGAATTATGATTGATTATAAAATCCCTCCGGAACGCAAATTCCGGAGGGATTATTCTGTCTGCCGGAATATCAGTGTATTCCGGTTGTTATTTTATCTGTGGCGGATTTTCATATAAAATTATATCATACTCATATTCGCCGTTTTCAATTATTTTTTGCTTTTTTGTATTTATTTCAGCTGTTCCGTCATCTTCGGACACCAATTCAGCAAGAAGTATTTTATCATCATTTTCAGTAAGAATTACCCAGTCACTTGTTTCTTTAGTCGTTTCATCAACTATCTGAATTTTTTTAAATTCTTTTTGATTTTGTGCATTGCTTGAACCCTCACTGTAAATATTAAACATGACAAATCCCACAATCAATACAACCAAACCTAATATTATCGGCAACAAAATATATAATGCTATTTTTTTATTTGACTCTAATTGCTGCTGTGTTGTCTGCGACTGTTGTTGTAATGCTACAGTATTTTTAAATGGTCTATTATCCCAAGACATAAAAAATCCAAAACCAAAAAGAAAAATCCAAAAAATACACACTATACTGATTTTCATACCTACAGTAAAGTTATTAAATACATCAAATTTACTGCATAGGAGCAAAATACCATATGCTAAAATCATTATTGAAAATAAATATATTAGTATCCATAATGTTATTTTGAGAAATTTATTAATTTTTCTTTTTTTCGGTTTATAATACTGATACAGAAAACAATTACTCAAAGCATAAGTTAAAAAATTTGGTGACATTCCTGCAATAACCAAAAGCATAATAAAAACAAAATTTAAAATGCTTGATAACGATAATCCACTCGACCATTCATCTCCTATACCGAAATACTCACGATAGCCTTTATAATAGATGTAATAACCAAATAGAGACAAAGCACTTATAACAGCAGAAACCGGTACAAATATTTTGGAGATATTTTCTGCATTTTCTCCAAGCCTTGACAATTTTTCGGAAATATTTTCCGGTGAATCTGTTGACGAATCCGTTGTATTATCAGATGAATTTTCATTGTTCTCTGATGAATCTGACGGTGAACCTGTTGTATTATCAGGTAAATTCGTATTGTTTCCCGACGAATTACTGTTTCCGGACATGAAAATCTCCTTTATATTAATTTATGATTTATTGCTTCCCTTGTGAATAACGATGCTTCCGTCAGAAAGTCGGGCAATAAGATTTATAACCTTGTCCATTCCGTATTCAGAATATTTAAAATAAGTATAATATGCACCATGAATCAGGAATGTAAGTTTCATACGGCTTTCGAGTGTAGGCTCATATCCGGGGAAATTTTTTACGATTATATTATTGATTTCCTCTTCAAAAAGCTTGGTGAAGCTTGTACTGCGTGAGCCCTCAAAAAGAATTTTTATTTCTTTTTCGTTGACGAGTACAGACTCTTTAAGACCTTCAATAAATTTTTCTACATCTGTAATTATATATTCCTGATGTTCCACATTGCTGAGACATCTTTGCATAAGTTCACGTTCAAGTGTTTCGGAAAGGTCATAAATATCACGGTAATGCAGATAATATGTAGCCTTATTGATATTGGCCATTTCTGTAAGTTCCTTGATAGTAATTTTTTCCAGCGGTTTTTTGGCTCTGAGAGTCAGGAACGCTTTTTTGAGAGCTGCTCTTGTTTTTTTGATACGTAAATCCATTTTACACACTCCAGTTTGAAAATTTATTAATGAAATAATACCAGATAATCAGCAATTTCTGACCTGAGTCAAATAATAAACATATGCGATAATCTGCCTATTGAAATCTGCTGATAATTGTCTTATAATATATTATAGTATATTATTAGATGTATGTCAATAGCTTTTTTAATTAATTTTATCAGAAAGGAAGATTTTAAGGTGGATATTTGCAAATTCTATAACGGCAATATCTTTAACGCATATGAATATCTCGGAGCACATATCACAAAAAAAGGAACGATATTCCGGACGTATGCGCCTAATGCGGAATCAGTATCACTCGTCGGAGACTTCAACGGCTGGAAAGATACGCCAATGAAAAAAACAGATGACGGAAATTTCTACGAAATAATGTGTTCAGATGCCAAAGAGGGAATGAGATACAAGTATCGCATATACACCAGCGAAACCGAATTTATCGACCATGCCGACCCGTATGGATTCAGTGCGGAACTACGACCGGATACGTGTTCGGTAATCCGCAGTATTTCATATAAATTCAGCGATGAAAAATGGCTGAAAGAACGCACCGACTGCAAAATAAAACCGCTTAACATATATGAGATTCATCTCGGTTCATGGAAAAAGCCCGAACCGGAAAAAAACAAATCCGAATGGTATAATTATTCCGAAATAGCAGATATGCTTATAGATTACGTTATTGAAAACGGGTTCAATTATATTGAATTTATGCCTCTTTCGGAGCACCCCTGCGATGAATCATGGGGATACCAGATAACAGGATTCTTTGCTCCCACATCACGCTACGGAACACCTGTTCAGCTTATGGAACTCGTTGACAAGTGCCATAAAAAAGGCATAGGCGTTATTATGGATTTTGTTCCGGTTCATTTCGCCGTTGACCACTACGGACTGACAGAATATGACGGTACAAAGCTCTACGAATACCCAAGCGATGACATAGGATATAACGAATGGGGAAGCCGTAATTTCATGCATTCAAAAGGAGAAGTACAATCGTTTCTGCAATCCGCCGCAAATTACTGGCTTGATGTATACCACTTCGACGGTCTGCGAATGGACGCAATAAGAAATATGATATACTGGAACGGCGACGAATCACGTGGAGAAAACAAAACAGCTATGGAGTTCCTTAAAAAAATGAACAGCGGTCTGAAAATGCGTCACCCGACAGCTATACTTTCAGCCGAGGATTCCTCGGCATATCCTAACGTCACAAAACCCGTGAGTATGGGCGGTCTTGGATTCGACTACAAATGGGATATGGGCTGGATGCACGATACTCTTGAATATCTCCAGACTTCGCCGATGTACCGGAGCAGGGATTATTATAAGCTGGCGTTTTCGATGCAGTATTTCTATAACGAAAATTATATACTTCCGCTTTCACATGATGAAGTGGTTCACGGAAAGGCAACGATAGTCCAGAAAATGCACGGAGATTATGAATATAAATTTCCGCAGGCAAAACTGTTATATATGTACATGGCAGTTCACCCCGGAAAAATGCTGAACTTTATGGGCAGTGAATTCGGACAGCTCCGTGAATGGGACGAAAAACGTGAGCAGGACTGGGATATGCTCAAATATCCGCTTCACGATTCATTCAGGGAGTTTGTCCGTGCTATAAACCGGCTGTATCTTAATTGTACAGCACTTCATTATGATTATGACCCGCTTAATTTTGAATGGGTTGACTGCCAGTCTGTTGACAGATGTATATATTCCATACGCCGGAAAAGCGGAACAGGCGATGTACTGGCAATCATGAATTTTTCAGACTGGAAACATTCCGGCTATAAGGTCAAAATAGGTGAGGATTACAGGGAAAGACTTCTCATAGATACCGAATGGAACAGTTTCAGCGGTAATACTCACGATGCTGAAACTGAATACATACGCACGCAAGACAGTCTGATAATGGACGTTCAGCCGTTCAGCGGAAAGATGTTTTTTCTTAAATATAAACCCGAACATAAACCGGAAAATCATGAATTAAAAAATCATTGAACCAAAAAAATATATTACATATCTTCCTGAAAAGATGATATATATTCCGGATATTCACTGTCACGGTATTCACTGGGAGTACAGCCACGATGCTTCCGGAACTGTCTCATAAAATACGAATCGCTTTCATATCCGCATTTTTCGGCAACCAACCCGACTGACAGCTTTGTCTCTTTTAAAAGCCGGCAGGCATATGCAAGCCGGCTTTCAATAATATCCTGCTTGAATGTCACCCCGAAAGCCTCCATGTATATCCTGTGAAAATATGTCCGGCTGACCGCAAGACGACGGCACAGCTCATCAACGGTACGTGTTTTCACGGGATTTTCATATATTTCATTGCGTATCTTTTTCAGCTGTCCGTAATGCGGAACTTTAATTTTTGGTAATGACTTCATATGAACATTTTCCTCAAGACATATCAGAATTATCCGCATATAAAGTTCGCTGAGTTCATTTTTCCGCTTTGATTCCGTATTTCTGTGCATTTCCATATTTTTTACCGCAACAGATATATTATAATCGTTATTAAGCTCTATCGGAGTATCAAGCGGTATTTCAAGTCCGCCGATGTACTGCCTGTCTCCCGACGACAGCCGGAATCTTATCATATCATATCTCAGTCCTTTTGAAACTGTTCCCCGAAAAAACTGCCGTCTGTTTTCGGTGTACAGTATCGCCGATGAACCGCTGAAAATCTTATCTGTTCCGCCCGATGATATTATAACAGGTGTGCGGAATACGTATAAACAGCATTCCGGAAATGATTCACCGTTCACGGGGAGACTTCTTTGTTCATTCGTTGAAATTTTTATAATCTTCATATCTTTAACACATTAAATCAAAAAGAGAAAGAGGCAGAAAAATCAGATTATTCCGCCTCTTATAATTTTATATCCGAATCGATATTTACGTTGTATTCGCCGTTGTTTCAGGTGAATATCATAATTTATGCGGATAGTATTTTTACTTTATGTGCAGTAATAATTGTATAGGTGTACGCATTTATGGTTATTCTGCAATTATCTGTATGTGCATACCAATTTTTCCCGATTCTTTCGATTTTCGTACTTTTTTCCAGAATCCGCACTTTACACCATTGTACAACGTCATCATTTTCAATCTGTAGATTTTTTCTTATTCGCTCTGCACCCATTTTTGTTGTGTGAAGTTTATTGATATTTTTAATTAAATCAATCATTTGGATTTCTTGAGCTTCACAGCAGATTTCACTGTTTCTGCGATATTTTCGGCTGAAAGTCCGAACTCTTTAAGAAGTCCGACAGCCGGTCCGGAATATCCGAACACATCATTTACGCCTATTTTAACAACCGGAACAGGACAGCATTCCGTAACCGCTTCCGCAACAGCCGAACCAAGTCCGCCGATAACACTGTGTTCCTCAGCAGTAACGATAATTCCTGTTTCTTTTGCACACCTGCATATAAGCTCTTTATCAAGGGGCTTTATAGTGTGAATATTTACAACTCTTACGGAGATTCCCTCTGCTTCGAGAGTTTTTGCAGCTTCAAGAGCTTCATTCACCATCAGACCGGTCGCAACTACAGTAATATCGCTTCCGTCCTTCATCACAACGCCTTTTCCGATTTCAAATTCATATGTTTCCCTGTCGTTTATTACCGGAACTGCAAGTCTTCCGAAACGCATATACACAGGACCGTTGAACTCAACAGCTGCCCTTACAGCCGCCCTTGCTTCAACGTCGTCGCAGGGATTTATAATTGTCATTCCCGGAATTGTACGCATAAGGGCAATATCTTCATTGCACTGATGTGTTGCGCCGTCCTCGCCTACGGAAATGCCGGCATGAGTTGCGCCTATTTTTACATTCAGATGCGGATAACCTATTGAATTTCTTACTATCTCATATGCACGTCCTGCCGCAAACATAGCGAAAGTGCTCGCAAAAGGAATTTTTCCGCAAGACGCAAGACCTGCCGCAACGCCCATCATATTGGCTTCTGCAATTCCGCAGTCAAAAAACCTTTCCGGATATGCTTTCTTGAATATTCCTGTCTTTGTAGCCGCCGCAAGGTCTGCATCGAGAACAACCAGATTACTGTATTCCTCGGCGAGTTCTTTAAGTGCCTCGCCATAACTTTCTCTGGTAGCCTTTTTGATTACATCTGACATGATATTAGCCCTCCAATTCCTTTAACTGTGCAATGAGTTCTGCCATTGCCTGCTCATACTGTTCTTTGTTCGGAGCTGTACCATGCCAGCCGACCTGATTCTCCATAAATGATACGCCTTTTCCCTTTACAGATTTCTGAATAATCGCAACAGGCTTTCCCGAAACTTTTCCGGCTTCCTCGAATGCTGAATCAATACTGTCAAAATCATGAGCGTCCATTGTTATTACGTGCCAGCCGAATGCCTCGAACTTATCTGTAATTGGTTCGGGAGAACATACCTCCGTAATCTTTCCGTCAATCTGAAGTCCGTTGTTGTCAACTATTGCTATAAGATTATCGAGCTTGTAATGAGAGGCAAACATTGCGGCTTCCCACACCTGACCTTCTTCAATTTCGCCGTCTCCCAGAACAGTATATACTTTATAATTCTTATTATCGAGCTTTCCGGCAAGAGCCATTCCGACTGCCGCCGAGATTCCCTGACCGAGCGAACCGCTTGACATATCAATTCCGTTAGTATTAATACATGGGTGACCCTGCAAAAGTGCACCGATATGACGGAGTGATTTCAGTTCCTCCTCCGGAAAATATCCTTTCTGTGCCAGAACGGCATAAAGTGCCGGAGCTGTATGACCCTTTGAAAGTACAAATCTGTCTCTGTCGGGATTTTCGGGGTCTGCCGGATTTACATTCATTTTATTGAAATAAAGATATGTTACAAGTTCGCTGATTGAAAGTGAACCGCCCGGGTGACCTGATTTTGCGTTATAAGTTCCCTCTATAACGCCCATTCTTACCTTGCAGGCGATTTTCTGCAAATTCTTTTTAACTGAATCTTCCATATTCTACCTCCATTAAAAACTAAAATATTCATAAGGCGGATTTTCTGTTCTTTCCCTTGCTTCCTTTGCAATATGTGTATATTTAACCATTGCCGGAATAAGTATTGCCATAATGATAAGCAGAATTTTTCTAATCATTATCTCAATCCTCCGCTTTATTAATTATATAATTTATCAACTCAGCAACAGCTCCGTTGTCGTTAGTACTTTCAAGCACAATATCGGAAATACTTCTGACCGTTTTTTCTGCATTTGCGGGACACACCCCGATATCCGCACTGACTATCATCTCAATATCGTTATCAAAATCGCCTATCGCCACAAATGTAAAATCTTCCATGCCGTCGAGCCTGCGGTACTCATCAAGAGCCGAACCCTTGCTCGTTCCTTTCGGAAGCATTTCAAGAAAAATATCAGACGAACGCACAAAATCGGCGTGTTCATAATATCCCATACGCCGGATTTTATTTTCAAGCAAAGATATTCTTTCAGGAGCAAGTGCAAAAAGAACTTTCAGCCAGTCGCCGTCTGGAATTTCATTGATTTCCATATATTCAGGTTCTATACCGCACAGATTCGTGTGAAGCTGTTCCTGTTTGTTATTGCTGAAAACGTATGTCCCATCTGTTCTCAGAACTTCTCCTCCGCATTCCGGCATAAAATTCATGATTTTTCCGGTAATTTTCCGGCTTGTTTCAGGCAGACACCGTGAATACAATACATTTCCGGAAATATAATCATAAATCATAGCTCCGTTGTACATTATCACCGGCATACGCAGGTTAAGCATATCCTTATAACGTGCAAAAGTCTGTATTGTCCTTCCTGTCGCAATCGTGAACTTTCCGCCGAGTGATACAAATTTTTCAATAGCTTTTCTGTCGATTTCATTAATCTGCTTTTCTGAATTAAGAAGCGTACCGTCCATATCGCTGAAAATTATTGTTTTTGTTATATCCATTCCGTGCGCCTCACATTCTTTCAAGCCTGTTAAGTACCGAAACAAAATAATCGGGCAAATCGCTTGTGAACTCCATATATTTATTGGAAGTCGGGTGAATGAATCCTATTTTGCGTGCATGGAGACACTGACCGTCAATCCCTTTGTATGCTCTGCCGTAGACATCATCGCCCAGCACGGCATGACCGATATATGCAAGATGTACACGTATCTGATGTGTACGCCCTGTCTCAAGCCTCAGCCTTACGTGAGCGTATCCTCCATACTGCTTTATCACGCTGTAATGCGTAACGGCATTGCGTGAATTTTCAGCAGTAACGCACATTTTTTTCCGGTCTGTCTTATGCCGTCCTATCGGAGCATTTACAGTTCCCTCCGTCTCCTTGAAGAATCCAGACGCTACCGCTTCATATTCCCTCGTAAAGCTGTGAGCCTTAATCTGTTCCGCAAGATGTACGTGAGATTTGTCATTTTTTGCAACTATAAGCAGTCCGCTTGTATATTTATCTATACGATGAACTATTCCGGGACGGATTACACCGTTTATTCCGGACAGACTTTCTCCGCAGTGATAAAGAAGTGCATTCACAAGCGTTCCGTTATAATTTCCGTGAGCAGGATGAACAACCATTCCTTTCGGCTTGTTCACGACAAGCAAATCGTTATCCTCGTAAACGATATCCAACGGAATATTTTCCGGTTCTGCATCAAGAATCTGAGGTTCTGGAATTTCAACAGTTATGCGGTCGTTACATTTCAGCTTATAATTCTTGCTTACCGGCTTATTGTTCACCAGAATTTTCCCCTGCTCAATAAGATTCTGCACCGCCGAACGTGTCATATTATTCTGATTTCCGGCAATGAAACGGTCTATCCTCATTGCCGTACTATCGGGTTCACAGCAATATTCAATAATCTCACTCATTTTTCAAATTCACTCATTTTTTGGGGCTTCTGCAGATTTTTCTGCCTTTCCGGCTTTCGGCTCGATAAACAGTATATATGCGAATATCATCACAAATGCACACGTCACGCATATATCGGCTACATTGAATATCGCAAAATCAAACAGTTTTATTTCAAACATATCAACGACATATCCGAGACGTATGCGGTCTATTATATTTCCGATTCCGCCCGCCACGAAAAGCATTATCGATATACTGAAAAACTTTGATTTTTTAATTGCCATAAACATTGCCACGATTCCGAGAGCTATTATTATCGCCGTAAATCCGATAAGAAACCATCTTTGTCCGGACATACTGCCGAAAATAGCTCCGTCATTTTCGAGATACGTCAGGTCAAGAATATCAAGTCTGCCGATATTTATGAAATCCATGCTTCCCACCGGCTGTAATGTATTGACCGCCCAGTATTTGACAAGCTGGTCTGCTGCCACAAGTACGGCAACAGATATTATTAGCATTATAGCCATATTTTTCCTCTCAAAATAAAGCCTGCTGTTGCTGACAGCAGGCTTTGCAGCAGCAGACTGCCGAAAATTTACAATTTATTTCCGAAGTCTGCCAAGACTCTTATGCTTCGACAACTACCGCACATCTCCGGCAAAGTGTCGGGTGATTGCAGTCAGTTCCCACATAGCCGGAATAGCACCAGCAGCGTTCACACTTACCGCCCTCTGCTTTTTCGACTTTAAATACTGTTACGCCTTCAGATTTCTCTACAGTCACATCTGAAACAATAAGTATCTCTTTAAGCTGTTCTGCAAGTCCGCAGTATCTGTCATAATCTTCACCGGCTTTTATAACAATTTTAGCTTCGAGAGATTTTCCGATAGTCTTGGCGTTTCTTGCTTCTTCAAGAACCTTGTTTGCAGTCTCACGTGTACTATAGATAAAGTTCCATTTTTCAACAAATTCGTCTCCGCAGACAATGCCCGATTTCTCCGGCATCTGATTAAGAAATACGCTCTGCCTGTCGTCTTCTGAACTGTGTGGCATAAACTGCCATATTTCTTCCGCTGTAAACGAAATAATAGGAGCTGCAAGACGTGTAACGGCACTGAGTATGCGATACATAACAGTCTGAGCGGCACGGCGGAGTTCAGAATCCTCTTTCTCACAATAAAGTCTGTCCTTGATAATATCAAGATAGAAGTTGGACATATCAACCACGCAGAAATTGTGAATAGCGTGGAATGCAATATGGAAATCGTATTTCTCATATCCGTTCTTGACGGTATCAATAAGAGCATCAAGCTTCATCATTGCCCAACGGTCGAGTTCCGTGAACTTATCATCGGATACGCAGTCGGTATCGGGATTGAATCCGCTTCCGTTTCCGAGATTTCCGAGAATATATCTTGCAGTGTTTCTGATTTTTTTGTAAGCGTCCGAAAGCTGACCGAGAATCGTGTTTGAAATTCTGATGTCGCTGTGATAATCAGACGATGCAACCCACAGACGGAGAATATCCGCACCGTACTTGTCGGTTATTTCATGCGGGTCGATTCCGTTTCCGAGGGATTTATGCATTACTCTTCCCTCGCCGTCAACTACCCAGCCGTGAGTACACACTGCCTTGTAAGGAGCACAGCCGTGATATACAACAGATGTAAGAAGTGATGACTGAAACCAGCCTCTGTACTGGTCAGCACCCTCAAGATAAAGGTCGGCAGGGAAACTCAGACTGTCAAACTGTTCCATTACGGAAGTATGAGATACTCCGCTGTCAAACCATACGTCCATTATATCATATTCTTTTGTAAATTCACCACAGCCACATTCACATTTCACGCTTTCGGGAATAAATTCATTTGCTTCCTTTGTCCACCATGCATCTGAACCCTCGGCACGAAAAAGGTCGGCTATAGCTTTTATTGTTTCGTCGGTATAAATCGGCTTTCCGCAGTCTTTACAGTATACAACAGGAATCGGAACGCCCCATGTTCTCTGACGGCTTATGCACCAGTCGCTTCTGTCACGAACCATTCCCTTGATTCTTTCCTCGCCCCATTCGGGAATCCACTGAACGCCCTCAATAGCTTTTATGGCTTCGTCCTTGAATCCGTTCACCGAACAGAACCACTGTTCCGTTGCACGGTAAATAATCGGACTGCTGCATCTCCAGCAGTGCGGATACTGGTGAACGATTTTCTGTGTGGCAAGCATAGCACCTGTTTCCGTGAGTTTTCTGGCTATTGCCTTATTTGCCTCATCGGTATCCATGCCCTCAAATTCGCCGGCTTCGGCTGTCTGTCTTCCCTTTGAATCGACACATACTATGATTCCGATGTCGTCATAGTTCTTGCAGACTTCAAAGTCCTCGACACCGTATCCCGGAGCTGTATGAACACAACCTGTACCGCTTTCAAGAGTAACGTGGTCTCCGACGATTATCGGTGACGGACGGTCATAAAGCGGGTGTTTTGTTTTCATTCCCTCAAGTTCTGCACCTGTGAATATATGTTCTGTTGTATAGTCGGTAATACCTGCCGTCTCCATAACCGTGCGGACGAGTTCCTCAGCCATTACGTAATATTCGCCGTTTGCATGAACAAGGGTATAATTATACTCAGGGCCGAGACATATGGCAAGGTTGCCCGGAATCGTCCATGTCGTCGTTGTCCAGATAACAAAATATATCTTGGAAATATCAAGTCCGAGATTTGTAAACATTCCCTTGTCGTCGGTTACGTTGAATTTAACATAAATCGAATAGCACGGGTCATTGGAATATTCAATTTCGGCTTCTGCAAGGGCAGTGTTGCAGTCCGGACACCAGTATACAGGCTTAAGACCTTTATACATATATCCTTTTTTAGCCATTTCTCCGAACACTTCAACCTGTCTTGCCTCATAATCAGGGCGGAGTGTGAGATACGGATATTCATAATCGCCAATAGTTCCGAGACGCTTGAACTGCTTCATCTGATTCTGGACGTGGCTCATTGCGAAATCATGACAATGCTTTCTGAGTTCAACCGGCGGAATTGCGCCGTTCTCAACGCCGATAGCTTTCATTGCTTTCAGCTCGATTGGCAGACCGTGAGTATCCCAGCCGGGAACATACGGGGCCTTGAATCCGCTCATATTCTTGTACTTGACAATAAAATCTTTGAGTGTCTTATTAAGTGCCGTACCGAGATGTATTTCACCGTTTGCATAGGGAGGACCGTCATGGAGAATAAATGTCGGTTTCCCCTCATTTTTTTTCATCATTGCGTAATAGAGCCTTTCGCTTTCCCATTTTTCAAGTGTTTCAGGCTCACGCTTCGGAAGATTTCCACGCATAGGGAAATCTGTCTTAGGTAAATTGAGTGTCAGATTATAATCCTGTGCCATTATATCACCGATTACCGCTGTTATGCGGCAATCCTCCTTTCTCCGTTTGTATTTGAAATTATTCAGAATCTGTTCCGGTATACCGGACAGAATATATTTATACTTCCTTGCTTCCTGCTGCGACAGCCGCTGCTATTTCCTCGGCGGTTTCCGTCACGCCCATTCCGTCATCTGACGAATCCGGCATTGAAGATATAAGTTCCAGATGCGACTTATACATATCGAAAAGACTTTTTTTAAATTCTGCAACCTGACGGCGTGCATCTGTAAGAGCATCTTTTTCCTTTGCTATTTCAAGGCGGTTTCTTTCCATTGCCTCAGCGTGCTGACGAACGGCTTCGTCCTCAAGTTCTGCTGCCTTTGCCTGTGCTGCGGCAATAATTTCCTCCGCTTTCTGATTTGCCTCGTTGATAACCTGATGTCCCTGTCTCTGTGCTCCGAGAAGTGCATCTTTGAGAGCATCTTCGTCTTTCATATATTCACGTACCTTATCGGCAAGAATCTGTATTTTGTTATTTGCCTCATTGCGGTCACGCTCCATTTCGTCAAGCTCCGCCTCAAGCTGTGAAAGAAATTCGTCCATTTCCTCCTGCTTATATCCGAACGCAGCCTTTTCAAATCGTTTATTTCTTACATCTCTTGAAGTAATCATAACATTCACCTCTAAATATATTTTTTCAGCACTATGTGTATCCGGTTTTTACGGGTAAAACCATCAACCGAGTGCAGAACAAATCTGCCTGCTCCACGTATTGACAGTATATCACCCTCCTTCATCTCATGAGATACTGATGTGACCGTAAAGTGGTTCACACTGATTTTTTCACCGTGTATAAGCGCAGCCGTTTTCTCACGGCTTATTCCCGAAGCAAGAGCTGCAACGCAGTCCAGCCGCAAGGAAGCTACAGTTCCGCATATATCGGCAAATTCCTTTTTTACTTCAAGCTCAAAAGGAACATCGTCGGAACATTTAACCCCTGTTCTTCCGATTTTTGAGACTGTCGCTGTAATAAGTCTGGAAGCGGTTCTGGTAACGAAAGCCTGAGCAATACCCTTTCCGGTTATAATATCTCCAATGACTTCACGCTTGAAATTCATTCCCATTAAAGTACCCAAAAAATCTCTATGCGAAAGCACATCTTCTTTGCGATACCTGAAAGTAACGCATTTTAAAGGAAATTCCTCCGTAATATACTCCTCGCAGTAATCAGGAAAAAATGCAAGCATTTTTCTTTCGGCGTTTTCATGACCGCCCCATAACCTGTACATCAGACCGCCACTGTTGTGACAGCACCACTGTTCAGCCATAGCACACTGCTTTTCGTCGAGAAAATTTGAAAAGCTGTATGTACCGTTCCTTTCGGACTGCTCCGTCATATCGGCTAATCTTGCATAAAAAAGCTTATCAACCTGACTTTTCATCAGATAAATACACCGTTGTTTTCAAGTTCGCCTACAAGGTCCTCTCCGATAAATCCGACATTATAGGGTGTTATGATATAGGTAAGATTTGCTACGGGCTTCAGGCTTCCGCCGTTTGCATATGCAACGCCGACAAGAAAATCAATTATTCTTCTCTTGTTTTCCGGAGATGCCGTTTCAAGATTGAGTACAACTGTTTTTTTAGCCAGAAGATGGTCGGCTATCTGTTTTGCGTCCGTAAATGCCGAGGGCTTTACAAGCACAACCTGAAGCTGTGCGGTTGTCTGTATATTAACAACTCTGTTGCTTCTGCGCATTGCCTCTGCGGTAGCTTCTTCACGTTCTGCCGGTGTTGTGGGAAAATTATTTGAAGGTGCTGGCTGTGGACGTTCAGGACGTACCGGAGGCTGTTCCGGTTTCACCGGAGTGTCGTTAACTTCTTCGTCCTCGTCATCGTTCGCAAGGAAAAAATCCTTTACTGTATCAATCAATTTCATATGTTTACTCCGTTCTCCGCATTTTTGACTTACCGTTCCCCGAATTCATGCGG
Organism: uncultured Ruminococcus sp.; assembly: GCA_947178575.1. Taxonomy (GTDB): domain Bacteria; phylum Bacillota; class Clostridia; order Oscillospirales; family Ruminococcaceae; genus Ruminococcus. The sequence goes on from CAMWYX010000004.1 coordinate 41,162, forward strand.
TGAATACGTGAAACGAACAATTGCAGCGGAAATCACTGCATATCACAGATAATTTCTTTTTCCGAAAATACCTGTTCCTATTCTGACCATTGTCGAGCCGTACTTTACAGCATCGGCATAATCATGTGTCATACCCATTGAAAGCTGTTCGATTTCAGTTCTTTCAATGTGTGAATCTTGTACCTTGTGGAACAGTTCTTCCATTCTGCCGAGGAATATATCGCTTTCGGACGGAGGAGGTATTGTCATAAGTCCTTTGATGCGTATATTCTCAAGCTGTGCAATCTGTTCGATTAGCGGTATAAGACTATCCGGAGAAACTCCGCTTTTTGATTCTTCTCCTCCGATATTTACCTCACACAGAACGTCCATAATCTTATTATGTGTCGCTGCAAGGCGATTTATTTCCGATGCCAGTTTCAGACTGTCAACCGACTGTATCATATCAACATCGTCGATGATGTATTTTACTTTATTAGTTTGCAGATGACCGATAAAATGTATACGTGTCGGACTTCCTGAACCGGAATCTTTGAGATAGCTGTCTTTCTTTGAAAGATATTCCTGCACCCTGTTTTCTCCGAGCAAATCCAGTCCGAAATCAAAAACCCAGTTTACGACTTCCGGCGGAACGGTTTTTGTGACTGCCATAATTTCGACTTTACTGCCGTCACTGCGATACTTTGCATACGATTCTTTTATATTGGAAGTTATTATTCTGAGATTCTCCCCGATGTCATCATAGCTGTAATTACTCATCAAGATCCTCTCCTTTTATCATTATATCATCATACAGAGCAAGGTAAGATGAATCCTCATCGTGTACTTCTGAAAGAACATAGTCGCTTCCCTCATATTTAACATCTATTTTTTTGAACACTATCTGTTCACCTTTCATTATATACACACCCTTTGAATTGACCGTGGCGATTCCGCCGTCCGGCTCACCCTCGGCGTTTGTGGTTTTCTCATCGGTAGGAGCAAAACGTATTGCTTCTCTCGGCACCTTCAGACCAATATATTCGCCTTTTATTATTTCACATTTCTGTGCACGGTGTGCAACGAGTTCCTCACTGAACCTGTCGCACTTGACTATGATAATACTTCGGCTCAGGTCTCCGTCATCACGAATATCTGTTATAACTGCTTCAAATACGTCATCTGTCGTATCGAATTTAAGGTTGACATAATTTCCGGTGGTATATTCTTTATGGGAATTGTCAATAACTCCGGCAAGATACCAGCTGTACCCGTCAATTAGCTTTCCGGCTATTCCTCTGTCCTCGCTTTCCCTGTCCTCGATGCTTCCGAGCTGTTCGATAGTGAGCTTGTCCAGATTTTCGGGAGTAAGTTCATTTTCATATCCGTCGCTGTAGCTTACAAAATATGCGGATTCGTCAGATACTATTTTTTCTGTCGGAGCTGACATATTTGATTTAAGTTCTGCGAGCTGTGCGTTAAGGTCGATTATCTGCTGTTGAAATCCTGTGACCTGTTGTGTGATTATCTGATATGTACTCATATTTACGAGCAGGCTTTCCATTTCATTTTTCAGTGATGTATAATCTTTAGTATCACGGTTATAAAGAAGAGTTCTGTAGCTTTCGCTGATATTTTCTGAAAGTCCCGACGGCTGTGCTGATTCCAGCGTACCGGGATTCTGTATTTTTTCCAGTATACTGAGTTCTTTTTCGAGCTGTTTTATCTGTCTGTTGCGTGTTATCTGGACATCATCGGGATAAACTTCTGCTATAACAGTACCGCTTCCGGCCTTTCCGCCATCTGCTATATTATAGCTGAGAATACCGTTTCCGCTGTATGTAACTACTTTTTCTTTGCGTATAAAAACGCCTTTGAACTGCTGTGATGATATTGCCTCAGACATCAATGCAGTTTCTGTTTCCGCACTTTTGCCCTTGTTATTGAAATTATAGAGTATACTGACAAACACGATGCACAGAAGCACAAGCACGATATTTCTCAGAAGCTTTATAACAAGCTTTGACAGCAGCCGTCCTGCTGCCTGCCACAGCTTTCTGCTTTCACTGCTGTTGTTTTCATGCTTCATTATGTCACCGTTTATTCGGATTTATCTGCAGCATCAAGTATTGACACCGGTCTTACGGGAACTATAGTGGAAATTGCGTGTTTATAGACGAGCTGCTGTTTTCCGTCGCAGTCGAATATTGCAACATAGTTATCAAAACCTCTTACCATGCCCTTGAACTGAAATCCGTTTGTAAGGATAACTGTAACGACGATACGTTCTTTCCGGCACTGGTTAAGAAAAACGTCCTGAAGATTGATATTTTTGTTCATATAAATTCTCCGTTCATATTTTCTGATATTTCGCAGTTACAGACGGAACGATTAATCCGTCCGAAAAACTTTAGATAGAAATACACATAATATATTATATCATACTATTCCGAAATTTTCTATAGCTTTTTGTGATTTTTGAAAAATTTCACATTTTCTACTAAAATCATCGTAAATTATCCACTCTATACGGTCATTTCTTCTAAACCACGTCAGCTGACGTTTGGCATATCGGCGTGTTTCCTGTTTTATTCTGTCGATACATTCAGCGAGGGTCATATTATTTTCAAAATACGGTATAAGTTCTTTATAACCTATAGCATTTGCGGCGGTTTTCATTCCGCCTGTCTGCCAGAGCGTGCGTGCTTCCTCGACGAGACCTGATTTTTGCATTTCGTCCACACGCTGATTTATTCTTTCATACAGCGTTTCACGGCTTGATGTGCTTAGTCCGATAATAAGCGAATCATATGGCGATTCCGAAAGCCGGCTTTCCGCTTTTAATTCGCTGAATTTTCTTCCTGAAACGTGTATTACTTCAAGTGCACGGATTACACGCACAAGATTATTCATGTGTATGTTTCCAGCCGCTTCGGGGTCTTTCTCAAGAAGTATGATGTACAAGGCTTCATTGCCGTTTTTCTGAGCGTATTCATACAGATGACGGCGATATTCCTCATCGCTTCTGACTTCCGAAAAATTAACATTGTCCAGTAACGAATCAATATATAATCCCGTACCTCCGACAATTACCGGAAGTTTTCCTCTGTTCAGTATATCCTGTATCTTTTCATTTGCAAGCCTGACGTAATCTGCCGCACTGAATACTGTTCCTCTGTCAAGAAAATCGATAAGATGATGCGGAATCCCCTGCATTTCAGAAACAGTCGGCTTTGCCGATGCTATATCAAGACCCTTATATATCTGCATTGAATCCGCCGATATGATTTCTCCGTTGTATTTTTTGGCGATTTCTATTCCAAGCCATGTTTTTCCGCTTGCCGTAGGCCCGCAGACTGCAATAATCTTTGGTTTATCACTCATTACACCGCACCTCATGTCCGTCCGAACCGGTGGTCTATATTTGATTTGGTCATATTGAACATTACCGGTCTGCCATGCGGGCAATGACGTATTCTTTCATCTGAAAGCACTTGTTCCGCAAGAAATTTCATCTCTGCCTCCGTATTGCTGTCATTTGCCTTTATTGCGGCTTTGCACGCCATTGTATGCAGAACATCGTCAAGGAATCCCGACTGCGGATTATGCTTGTTGTTTTTAAGATTTTCCGCAACCTCGCATATTATCGCCTCGGCGTCGGTATCTGTTATGAATGTCGGTATTGCCGTTGCCGTGACATACGGTTTTTCGCTGAAATCAAAAACAAATCCCATATCTTCCAGAAGTTCCGTATTTGTTTCAAGCGAATCTATTTCCTCGGAAGTCATAAGAAGTTTTATTCCTACAAGAAGTTTCTGACTGTACTGACGACAATTGCGTTCTTTCAGATTCTCGAATATAATCCGCTCATGGGCGGCGTGCTTATCTATCATAACAAGATTCTTTCCGTATTCAGCTATTATGTAAAGACCGAACGCCTCTCCGATTATTCTTATTTCCGGCTGTTCTTTATTTTCCGGAACAGAATTATCTTCCTTAACCGGATTGCTTATATACCGGAATTTCTCTGTATCTCCGGAATCATCAAGTATTATCGGTGATGTTTCTCCGGTATTCTGAGAATCACTCATATATACCATGCTTTCCGGAATAAAATGTTTGTTTTCCGGAGTCTCCGTATTTTTAATCAGGGACTCTCTTTTTTCTATTTCCGAAACCGGAGTAAATATTGATTCTGTATTTGTACTTATTCCGGATTTTATTTCCGGATTTTTTGTATCTGATTTGATATTTTCGGATTCCGGAACAGAAGTAAACAGGGATTCCTGCTGAAAATCCGGTTCTTTACGTGAATCTTTTGACCAATCATTCTGCTGAACCGGTTCAAATTCATAAATCAGACCGTTTTCCATGAAGGCATTTTTCACGGCAAAGAATATGGCATCTGCGACTGATTTTTCATCTGTAAATCTGACTTCCGCCTTTGAGGGGTGAATATTTACATCTACAGCATCGGGCGGAATTTCCAGCATAACAACGCAAGCCGGAAATTTTCCTGTCATTATCAGACTTTCATATGCATTCTCAAGAGCCGACGAACATAATTTTGACCTGATATATCGTCCGTTGACAAAAAAATTCTGGAACGAACGGTTATTCTTGGCGTACAAAGGTTTTATGACATATCCGCTGATTTTTATTCTTCCGGTATCATAATTCACTTCAAGCAAATCCCTTGCGAAATCTCTGCCAAAAACAGCATATACAGCGGAAATAAGTTCGCCGTCACCGGAGGAATTAAATTCCATTCTGTTATCACGTATCATTTTTACTGCTGTTTCGGGGTGAGACAATGCGATTTTCTGCACTATATTGCTGACAGCATTCGCTTCAGTAACATCTTTTTTCAGGAATTTTGCTCTTGCCGGAACATTATAGAAAATATCACGTATAACTATTGTAGTTCCGTCAGGACAACCGCTTTTTTCGTGGGATATTTCCGTGCTTCCCTCGATTTTGTACAGCGTTCCGTATGTATCTCCACGCTGTTTGGTCATCATCTCGACTTTTGAAACCGCACACACAGAAGCCAGTGCCTCCCCACGGAATCCAAGGGTATATATTTTGTCGAGGTCGTCTTTATCGGATATTTTGCTTGTAGCATGACGCAGAAATGCTGACGGAACATCATTAAAAGCAATTCCGCTTCCGTCATCGGAAACACGCATATATGTAGTACCGCCGTTTTTTATCTCAACAGTTATATGCCGTGCGCCGGAATCAATCGAATTTTCCACAAGTTCCTTTATAACAGATGCAGGTCTTTCGATTACTTCTCCTGCCGCTATAAGTTCGGCGACTTCCCTGCTAAGTACGTTTATATGTGACATCTGAATATTCCTTTCACATATTATATTTTTCAAGGCTCTTACATCAGAACTTTTGACATTTCTTTCAGAAGCGCACGGCATTCACTGTCACTTAGTTCATCAATATTTGTCCTTTCAAGCATAGCAATCGCAGAATCCCGATTCTGACTGACAAAGCTTATCTGGTCGTTATTTTCTGCTGATATTGATATTCCGGATTTATGTGTCTGTTCCATTTCTGAAAGGATTTTCCTTGCACGTTCGATAACTTTATCGGGAAGTCCGGCAAGTCTGGCAACATCGACACCATAGCTTTCATCAATTCCGCCACGTACTATCTTACGCAGAAATCTTACAGTTCCGCCGTTTCTGCTTACGGCTATGCTGTAATTTTTTATTCCGTCGAACTCCTGCTCCAGACCGATAAGTTCATGGTAATGGGTCGCAAAAAGAGTCTTACAGCCGAGTTTTCTGCTTGTACAGATATATTCCGCAACAGCGTGTGCAATGCTTACACCGTCAAATGTTGATGTTCCACGTCCCACTTCGTCGAGTATAACAAGACTGTCGGAAGTGGCATTTTTCAGTATATCTGCAACTTCGCTCATTTCAACCATAAATGTTGACTGCCCTGCCGTCAGGTCGTCAGATGCTCCTACACGGGTGAAAATTTTATCAACCACAGATATTTTCGCACTGTCAGCTGGAACAAAACAGCCAATCTGTGCCATAAGGACTATGAGTGCGGTCTGTCTCATATATGTCGATTTACCGGACATATTCGGACCAGTTATGATTGACATTCTGTTTTCTTTTTTATCAAGATATACGTCATTCGGAACAAAAACTTCATCTCTGAGCATAAGTTCAACAACAGGGTGTCTGCCGTTTCTTATATCTGTTGAACCGTCTATCGATATATCCGGCTTGACATATTGATTGCGCTGTGAAACCTCCGCAAATGAACACAGAACATCAACCGCCGCAACTGCTGCCGCTGTTTTCTGCACGGATACGAGCTTTTCCGAAATAAAATCACGCACCTCCGCAAATATATCGGCTTCAAGAGCGAGTGCCTTATCTTTTGCACCAAGTATCGCATTTTCGGCGTTTTTCAGTTCCTCCGTAATGAATCGCTCTGCGTTTGCAAGAGTCTGCCTGCGAATCCAGCCGTCGGGAATCAAATCATAATACGAGCGTGTGACTTCAAGATAATATCCGAAAACCTTATTGAATCCTATTTTCAGATTTTTTATTCCAGTTGCTTCACGTTCACGCTGTGCTATTCCGTCGATTATCTCCCTGCCGTGATTCATTATGTGACGCAGTTCGTCGAGTTCCTTGTTAAATCCGTCCTTTATTACTCCGCCGTCCTTTACAGATACCGGAGGTTCGTCTATTACTGCATTCTCGACAAGCCGGACTATTTCTCCGAGATTGGATATTTCGCCGTTGTAACGTGTCAGAAGCTTTGAATCCGTCAGCTCTGCCAGCCTTGATTTAAGAACCGGAAGCTGTAACGCCGTTGCAGAAAGTGCCTTCACATCACGGGGATTTGCGGATTTATACATTATCTTGGTCATAAGGCGTTCAAGGTCGTACATATGGTCAAGAATATCCGATATATCCGAAAGAACAATACTTTTTCTGTACAGACTTTCAACAGCGTCAAGACGTCCGATTATTTTAGCCGGATTTTTAAGAGGCTGTTCTATCCAGTTTTTAAGAAGCCGTCTGCCCATTGAAGTTCTTGTACAGTCAAGAACCCACAGCAACGAACCCTTTTTCTCCTTGTTTCTGAGAGTTTCTGTAAGTTCCAGATTACGCCGTGCATTAAGGTCAAGACCCATATACATATCGCCGTTAAGAATATCTATTGAAGTAAATCTTGAAACAGATGTTTTCTGAGTATCCTGTATATAGTCAAAAAGTCCGCATACTGCCGAACAGTCCGCACCCGATTCCGATATACCGAGTTCGCAGACGGAATTTATCCCGAAAACATTTTCAACAAGATTTCTGCGTTTTTCCGGATTGAAACATTCGTCATCACGTAAGGTCAGAGTGCAGTCAAGCCGGATTTTTACAAATTCCGAAGCTGTTTTCAATGACATGAAATTTTTCGGAAAAATAATTTCCGCCGGCTGACAGCGTGAGAGTTCGTTTATAATTCCGGATTCAAGATTTTTGCCCTGAAATATACTTAGTTCCGCACTGCCGGTTGAAATATCTGCCGATGCTATACCGCAGGATTTTTCTTTCTCATCATAGAAAATACTGCATATATAATTATTTTTTCCGTCGTCGAGCATACTGGAATCCGTAAGAGTTCCGGCTGTGACAACACGTATAACATCACGGACAACAATTCCCTTTGTTTCGGAGGGGTCTGTAAGCTGTTCGCAGACAGCAACCTTATATCCGGCATCAATGAGCCTTTTTATATACATATCGCACGCATGATAGGGAACTCCGCACATCGGAGCACGTTCTTCAAGTCCGCAGTCTCTGCCCGTCAGTGTGAGTTCAAGAGTTTTTGACGCTATGATTGCATCGTCAAAAAACATTTCATAGAAATCCCCCAGACGAAAAAACAATATACATTCTTTGTATTTGTCTTTTATTTCAAGATACTGCTTCATCATGGGTGAAATTTTATTTCTGTCAATTATCATGAACAGCCTCCGCACGTTTCACAGCTTCCCGAACAGCCTGTTGACGGCTGACACGTATCGGGATTTTCGCCGTTTGCACAGAGCATAATAATCTGCTGCATATTGTTCACCAGAGCTTCAAGAGCTCCCTGTGCCGAAGTGAAAACAATCATATTTTTATTTGACATAATCTTCTTGTAATTTGATTTGATTCCCTCGTCAAGTTCCTTGATACGGTCTGTGTTCTTGTCGTCCTTTGCGAGTTCCTCATTAAGTTGTAAACGCATATTCTCAAAACCATTAATTAAATCCTGAAGTGCAGTATCATTATCATTTACCCGCTTTGCGAGCATATATGCTGTGTATCTGTCATCTTCCTGCAAAGCCCTGCCGAGTTCTCTTGTCATTTCAATAATATCCATTTTCAATTTCTCCTTTGAATTAAATTATTTATTTTCACGGCGTTACATCAGTCACGCTGATTAAACTGCCGTCATCATCATAAACCAGATTTTCACGCTTTGCTAGCGTTTCATTTCCATTTTCGTCATATTCAAGGTACTCCCTGAATGTGAGACCGTCATCAAGATACTGCTTTTCTTTTCTGACAAGCACAAGACTGTCATTTTTCCATACATAAGTATCAGTTTCACCGTCAAACTCGCCTGTTTTCCGGAAAACACTCAGTCCATTACCGTATGGGCTTGCAAAATAATTCAGCTTGTCAAGTTCCTGCCATTCCTCAAAATAATCCGTATCAGGATTATAGTGAAAATAACGGTAATATGTATTTTTGTCGTCTGTTTTCGTTCTTACCGCAATATCATGATAAGAATCACCGTCATAATCCAGTATTATTACAATATCTTTTATATTATCTGACGGCGTTTCAATGTCAACTTCTAACTGCTGATGCAGTTCACCTCTTTCGCCGAGAACGTTCAGTGTTTTATATACATTAAGTCCTGTATCAGTTGTTTCATACTGAAAATATTCAGGTGACCATACGGGCATAGGTCTTTCCGCAAGATTTTCCGTAACCGCTTCTGTAGCTGGTACTGTAAAAACCTGACGTTCCACAACCCAGCCTCCACCTAAATCCTCATATATTTCAGCCTCAGCAGGCACATTCGTTTCCTGCTCAATATCCCCAATTTCTTCTGTCGATTCTTCTGTAGTTCTTTCCTGTATTTCAGATGTAATTTCACTTCCATCAATATTACCACAACCAACCAGCAGAATTATTGAAGATAACATAAGTAAAATTTTTTTCATATTGTCTCCTCTTGTTCTTACACATTAACATTTTCTATATTTTTCTGCCCACAACAGTCCAATTCATGGAATCAATTATTTCCACATCAACAAACTGACCAATCAGCGATTTATCGCCCTCAAATGAATATGATTCTATTTATGCAATATCAAAAACGTACAGATGATAAGTGTTATCCTCATTACGTTTTGCATACAGGTGTAATTTGTTGTCAGACGCAAATTCAAGCTCCATATTGCCGTATTTATAATCTGTTTCCAATATATATTCCTCCATGACTTCACCGCTTTCAAGCGAAATCACTGTTATGATATAGCTGTTATCTTCATATCTCATAACTGCAGCCAATCTGCCGTCTGCTGAAACATCATTTGTCCTGTAATACTTTAAATTTTCCAAATCTACCTGTATCGGAATATCTCTTATTTCATAGGAATCAAGGTCAAATTCTGAATATCCGACAGTATTAAAATCTTCTGCTTCAGCAAGTATCAGGGAATTTTCACGGACAACTTTCGGATAATATGATTCCATAACAATATGATTTTCACCACTTTTCATATCATACACGCCGAAACCTATATTTCCCCATTCTCCGCACGCTGAATATGCAAATCTGTCTCCGTCAATCGGGAACTCAGTTCTTATCCACGAATAAGCCTTATCAGGATAAGGACTTTCTATAATAGTATTTTTCTCGCCGTTATCCTTTACAAGTTTAATATTGCCGTCCTCATTTGAAATTATTCCGTATCCTGCCATTTCGATATCATTGGGATACAATGAATACAATATTTTTTCATCTGGTATCAACTCCGAATTTTCAGGTACAGTAAGGTCATAAAGTTTTATATTATCCGAAATTTCAGTTACATTAAGGTTGTTTTCCGAAACTTTTTTAATATTCTTCTCTGTAAGTTCCATAAACGGAATATCAATAATATCTGCATTTTCAGTAAAATGCTCGTAATATTCATTGTATTCCGTCACATCTAATGGTTCTCCTGCATCATTGCTCCAGTCAGGACAAATATAATATACTGTTCCTGAATTACTTTTATCATATTCAGCAGGATAATCAAGAAAATCAGTCATGCCGACTTCTTTCTTTTCCTGATTTATCATGTCAACAATATCCCTGTCAAGTCCATATACAATTCCTGTTTCATTGTAAGAATCTGTTTCCTTGTCGTATTCGTGCATTGAAAACGGGTGAACTTTAAGGGAATGTGTCTGATTATGGGCAGAATACACCCTTACCGCACCGTTTTCATAGAAATCAGACTTAATATATCCCGAAAACTGTTTAACTATATTTCCGTCACTGTTGTGGTCATACACATATATTGAACGATTGTCAAACGTTACAAGAAGCTCGTCCCTGCCGTCGCTGTCAATATCATAAACCGCAAAATCAATTGATACATCTTTATCATAATTTTTATAGTCCCAGTCGGGAAATTCACGGTTATAGTATATATTTTCAAGCAACTCACGATAAGTCTGCTTTTCATATACATTCGACCTTGTTGTTTCTGTCACTTCTTCTGTTTCAGATTCTGTGGGAGCTGCCGTCTGTAATTCTGCCGCACTTTCGGGGATTGTTTCTGATATACTGCTTTCAATTACTCTTTCACCGCACCCAGTCAGCAGAAATATTGAACATAATATAAATAAAAATTTCTTCATATCATTCTGCCTGAAACAGCCCAGTTCATGGAATCAATTATTTCCACATCAACAAACTGACCGATAAGCGATTTATCGCCCTCAAACTCAACTATAATAAATTCGTTGCTTTTGCCCGAAACAAATCCGTCACGCTTTTTTGAAACATCGTCCACAAGAACACGCATTTTTCTGCCGATGAAACGCCTGTAATTTTCGCTGGAAATCTCCCGCTGAAATTCCAGAAGCTTTCTCATTCGCTGTCCTTTTACCTCGTCTGATGTGAAATCAGTCATTTCAGCGGCTTTAGTTCCGGAACGCTTTGAATAAATAAAAGAATATATATTATCAAATTTCACTCTTTTTATTATGTCCAGAGTTGCCTGAAAATCTTCATCTGATTCATTCGGAAATCCCACAATCAAATCGGTTGTAAGCGAAAATTGAGAGTCTTTACTTCTGATATAGTCCACTGTTTCAAGATATTTTTCAGCTGTATAACGGCGATTCATGCGGTTTAATACGTCACTGCTTCCGCTCTGTAAAGGTAAGTGCAGATGTTTCGCAACTTTATCACATTCAAAAATAGTATCAATGAGTTCCTTTGATGCATCCTTGGGGTGAGATGACATGAATCTTATTATAAAATCGCCCTCAATATTGTTGAGTTCCCTGAGAAGTTCGGGAAAAGCATTTTTCCTCCCCGAATCATTTCCGTATGAATTGACATTCTGACCGAGCAACATAATTTCTTTATAGCCGTTATGTACAAGATTTTTGACCTCGGAAACTATATCTTCCTGTCTCCGGCTTCTCTCACGTCCACGGACATACGGCACAATGCAGTATGTACAGAAATTATTGCACCCGAACATTATCGGCACGCTCGCTTTGAATCCGCTTTCACGCACCTGCTCCGCTTCTTCGGAAAAATCTTCGTATTCGGCAATATCAGCTCCGAATTTCTGACCATTGAGACAGTCAAGCAGAAGTTTCGGCATACTGCTGAGTGCAGACGTTCCGACAACAAAATCAACCTGCGGATATGATTTTTTTATCTTCTCTGCGATATGCTCCTGAGCCGTCATACAGCCGGAAATCCCGATTATAAGCGACGGTTTTATTTCCTTGAGCTTTTTCATACTGCCGACTATTCCGAAAACTCTGTCTTCCGCATTTTCACGCACAGCACAGGTATTGAGAATTATAATATCGGCTTTGTTTTCATCATCTGTAAATGAATATCCGGCATTTTTCAGCATTCCTTTTATTTTTTCACCGTCGGATATGTTAAGCTGACAGCCGAAACTGCGTACATATGCAAGTTTTTCGCCGTCTCCAACTATCTGCCGGATTTCATTGATATATCTTTCCATTCCCTCGCCCCCTGAATTGTTTATTATTCTGATACACGTTCTAATTATATCATATTCTGCTCCAATATGCAAGTATAAAATTGATTTCCAAAAAACACTTGAATTTTAATAAATTTTGTGTTATAATCATGTCATATACTTAATGCTATCATTAATTTTCAAGGAGGACTATATGGCCAATCAGCTCTGTATTGTTCTTGATTTCGGCGGACAGTATAATCAGCTTATAGCACGCCGTGTGCGTGAATGCGGTGTATACTGTGAAATCAAGAGTTATACCACTCCCATTGAGGAAATCCGCAGTCTTAATCCGATGGGAATTATATTCACCGGAGGCCCGAACAGCGTTTATGATGAATCATCTCCGCATATCTCAAAGGAAATATTTGAACTCGGTATTCCGGTTTTAGGAATCTGCTACGGCTGTCAGCTTATGGCTTACACTCTCGGCGGAGAAGTCTCCAGCTGTACCAAAAGCGAATACGGAAAAATCGAAATAACACACAAAAACGGTATACTTTTCGGTGATGTTCCCGAAAAAAGCACCGTCTGGATGAGCCATACAGATTACGTCAGCAAACTTCCCGAAGGCTTTTCAATTACTGCACGGTCTGACGATTGTCCTGCCGCCGCTTTTGAGAATCCCGAAAAAAAACTGTATGCCGTACAGTTCCACCCCGAAGTCACACACAGCGAATACGGAAAAAATATTCTGAAAAATTTCCTTTATAATGTATGCGAATTTTCAGGAGACTGGAAAATGGACGATTTTATTGAATCAACTGTCGCCGAACTCCGTGTACAGATTGGCGATAAACCGGTAATCCTCGGACTTTCCGGCGGTGTTGATTCATCTGTTGCCGCCGGTCTTCTCAGCCGTGCAGTCGGAAAACAACTCACCTGCGTTTTCGTTGACCAGGGTCTTATGCGTAAGGACGAGGGAGATTTTGTTGAAGAAACATTCACAAAATTATTCGATATGAATTTCATACGTGTGAACTGTAAGGAGCAGTTCCTGACCGCTCTCAGAGGTGTCACAGACCCTGAGGAAAAACGTAAAATCATCGGCACTGAGTTCTATAGTGTTTTCTGGAATAAAATCCGTGAACAAGGTACTGACGGATTCTTTGCGCAGGGTACTATATATCCCGACCGTATCGAATCCGGCAAGGGAAACAAAGCCGGTCATGGCAAGACCGACGTTATAAAAACTCACCATAATATGGTAAAAGTGCCCGATGATATTCAGTTTGCCGGTACGATTGAACCACTCAAAGACCTGTTCAAAGACGAAGTTCGTGCAGTAGGCGAAAAGCTCGGTATTCCTCATGAACTCGTATGGAGACAGCCTTTCCCTGGTCCGGGTCTTGGAGTTCGTATTCTCGGAGAAATAACAGAAGAAAAAATCAAAGTATTACAGGAAGCCGATGCCGTTTTCCGTGATGAAATACACAAAAGCGGTATCGAAAGCGAACTGAAACAGTTCTTTGCCGTTCTTCCCGATGTGCGTACCGTCGGAGTTATGGGAGACCATCGAACATATGACCATCTTATAGCAATCCGTGCAATAACAACCGATGACTTCATGACTGCTGACTGGGCAAGAATCCCATATGATATTCTTGCAAAGGTTTCAAACCGTCTCACAAACGAAGTCGAACACGTAAACCGTGTTGTCTATGATATTACTTCAAAACCCCCCGGAACTGTTGAGTGGGAATAATAAAAACTCCGAAAAACAGGGCTTTATATAGCCAAAATCTGTTATCATTCTGTTATCATGGCAACGATTTGGCAACAATTTTCGGTTATCGGCAACAATGATATAAAGTTTGTCTGAAAAGATTAGAGCTATCTGATTCAATTTACGAATCGGATAGCTCTTTATTTATATTATTTTTTCAATATTATCTCTAAATTCTTTTAATGCCTCGGACTTAATATAATATGCAAGATTAGTCATTAAAGGCGTTTCGGATTTAAGAATTTGCTGTGTTGGTATATTCTCAACTGTTATATCTCCCTTGGCATTATAAATTGGAACAGAAAACTGAATACCCAAGAAATAAATTCTATTACGATTCATGAATATATTACCTTTTTTGTCAGAATAGCTATTCTCATTTAGTATAAATACCGGAGAACCAGATGAGCCTGGAAAAGCAGCAATATCAAGCAAGCCTATTCCCTTGTTGTTAAAGTCATATGCTGGATGTGCCGCTGTATATCCTTTCCTAAAAATTGGAAAATTATTATTTTTGTCCCACAAACCGATTGGATATCCAATCATAACTATTTCTTCAATAGCACTTAAATCCTGTAACTGATTAATTGAAGGTATTATAGAATCAGTTATAGGAATATAAAATACATTCTTCCCCGTTAGCTCTCTTACTTTTTCAAGCAAAGGATTAATATAGCAATAACAAAGGTCGTGGGATGAATGAAAATGCCATTCTGTTGAAAAAGTTACGTTGGTATTTTCAGTTGATTCACCCTCTTTTGTCATCAAATGTAATGAAAAGGATACTTTTTCAGTAGTATGATTATTTACAACATGTTTATTTGTTATAATGGTTGGTACTATTTTATCTCCGTATTTAAAATCATAGAAAAAACCTGTTCCGCATGAGTTTTCTGCTTGTAATCGAACTGTTGTAAACATCATTTGTTCAGATATAGATATAGGTTTCATAATCATTCCTCCATTTTTTTAGGTTTATGTCTTTCGGCTTCATTTCTCTCCGCCTCCGACCTCGGATATCGATACCTCCACTGGTCATACTCCTCACGGCTGATTTCCCCATTGCGGTACTTCTGAGCCATTTCCTCCCATGGTTCAAGCAGACCTGTCATTTTGTTATACATAGAACCGTTCTGTCTGTTCACTCTTATGCAGATTTCACCGTCAAGCGTATCAATTTTCAGCCCATACAAGTCCTCCATAGCAAACAGCGTATGCATCAGACCTGTGTAGCTGTCAATGTCGGGAACGTTGAGAGCCTCGGTTGATACATCAAGCGTATCTGCGATTTTTTCAATCAAATCAGCTTTTGGAGTACGTGAACCTGATTCATACTGTGCTATGCGGATATCGGCAGTTCTTTCAGAAAATCCGACTTTCAAGCCTAAAAATTTCTGCGTTATACCCCTGAGATTGCGGATAAAACGTATTCTTTCACCTATTGCCATAAAAATCCTCCTGATAAATAAAATTCAGTTCGACAATTTCAACAAATCAATTATAGCATATTGGTTTAGTGTTTGTCAAGATAGTAGAAATAAAAATGTTTATATAAAAATAGCTTGACATAACTTCAAAAGTTTAGTATAATAAAAATATACTTAAACATATTAAGTTAATATATAGAAAGGAGATAAGCAGAATGTCTGATAAAAGTTTCATGCGTGTTGAGGACGTTGCCAGAGAACTGGACGTTTCAAAGTCCTATGCGTACAAAATCGTACAGCAGCTTAACAAGGAACTCGCCGAAAAAGGTTATCTTACCATTTCGGGCAGAATCAACAGAAAATATTTTCTTGAAAGAACCTGTTACGATGATATTTCGGGAAAAAATGAAAGGAATGATTAAATATGTCGGTTTATAAGGACGGCAACAAATGGCGTGTGATTTACCGCTATACTGACAGCCGTGGCGAACGCAAGCAGTCTCAGAAACGTGGTTTTAGCACGAAAAAAGAGGCTCAGGCGTGGGAACGTGAGCAAATGAACAAGAAAGAATCAAGTCTTGATATGACCTTTGAGAGTTTTTCGGAAATTTATTTTTCCGATATGAAAAAGCGACTGAAAGAAAATACTTATCATACAAAGGAGCATATCCTCAGAACTAAGTTAATACCGTTCTTTGGCAAGCGTAAAATGTGTGATATTCAGCCGAAAGATGTTGTTGCTTGGCAGAATGAAATGCTTGAAGGTTCAACTAAAACAGGCAAAAATTACTCTCCTGTGTATCTGAAAACACTTCACAATCAACTCAGTGCAGTGTTCAACTATGCAGTACGTTTCTACGGTTTAAAAGAAAATCCTGCACAAAAAGCAGGAAATATGGGCAAGGCAAAAAATCGTGAAATGCTGTTCTGGACGCAGGAAGAATATAAAAAGTTTGCAGAAGTAATGATGGACAAGCCTGTTTCATTCTACGCTTTTGAAATACTTTACTGGTGCGGAATCCGTGAGGGTGAGTTGCTCGCTCTTACTCCTGCCGATTTCGATTTTGAAAAGCAGACAGTTTCAATCACAAAGTCATATCAGCGTATCAACAGGCAGGACGTTATTACAGAACCAAAAACTCCGAAAAGCAACAGAACGGTCAAAATGCCTGATTTTCTTTCAGATGAAATTCAGGATTTTATCGGTCAGCTTTACGGTATCGGTGAAAATGACAGGCTGTTTGAAATTACAAAGAGTTATCTTCATCACGAAATGGACAGAGGTTCGAAAATTGCTGGCGTAAAGCGTATCAGAATACACGATTTGAGACACTCACACATTTCACTTCTGATTGAAATGGGATTTTCAGCGGTGGCAATTGCCGACAGAGTAAGACATGAGAGCATTGATATTACATATCGCTATGCACATCTGTTTCCGAGTACGCAGAACGAAATGGCAGGCAAGTTAAGCAGTTTACGCAATGAAGGAGGTGATGCAGATGTCAATGAAGAATCTTGACAAAAAAGGCAGGTTCAGAAGTCGCACAATCGGTTTCAGAGTTTCACCCGAAGAAGAAAAGCTGATAAATTCCGCTGTGGAACTTTCGGGACTTACCAAACAGGACTATATTGTGAAAAAGCTGACGGATAGGACTGTTACAGTTCTGCCGAATCCGAAAGTTTATAAGGCACTCAAAAATCAGCTTTCTGCGGTACTTGACGAACTCAAAAGAATTGAGAACGGAAACGGTATTGACAGCGAGTTACTGGAAGTTATACGACTGATTAACACAACGCTCAACGGCACGAAAGGAGAGTAATAAATGCAGACTGAAAAAGAAATGACTACTCCAAATGCACCTACTGCAATAGGTGCGGAGCAGTCAAATCTCAAATACAATAATATTATAACACGACAGCAGGGACATTTCAACCCCTCAGCAGAAGAAATTTTTGAGGCACAAATGCAGTACGAACGTGAAAACTCACCGTCTTACATGGAAACAGTTTCGATGCCTGAACTCTATGAAATGGTATACCCCGTAAAACCACCGATTATTGATGGCTTTCTGTACAACGGAACTTATCTTTTTGTCGGCTCTCCGAAAGTCGGCAAGAGTTTCATGATGGCTCAGATTGCTTATCATGTGAGTTCAGGAAAACCAATGTGGAATAATGCAGTTCGTAAAGGAACGGTGCTGTATCTGGCTTTAGAGGACGATTACAGACGTTTACAAGAAAGGTTCTACAGAATGTTCTGTACGGAAACAACTTCAAATCTTTTCTTTTCAGTTGCATCGAATTCTTTAAATGGTGGACTTATCGAACAGCTCGAGGGATTTATTAATGAGCATCACAACACAAGTCTGATTATTATTGACACTTTGCAGAAAATCCGTGAAAGTGAGGGCGATACTTACAGTTATTCCCGTGACTACGATATTATCGCTCAATTGAAAGCGTTTTCTGATAAAAATAATATCTGTTTACTTATTGTGCATCACACACGCAAGCAGAAAGCCGACGATAATTTTGATACGATTTCGGGTACAAACGGACTTCTTGGAGCTGCTGATGGTGCTTTTGTTATGTACAAGTCCAAACGTACCGATACAGGTGCAACAATCGAAATTTCAGGGCGTGACCAACCCGACAGAAAAATTCTTCTGAAACGTAATACGGAAACGCTCTGCTGGGACTTGGATAAAATCATTGATGATAAGTTTAAAGCTCCACCTGAACCTTTGCTTGAAAAAATAGCTGGACTTGTCAATGAACATAATCCGACATGGCAGGGTACGGCAACGGAACTTCTCAACAAACTTGGAATTGACGATATGAAACCGAATACTCTTTCACTGAAACTCAATGTCAATGTTGGGAGACTTTATTCGGAATATTATATATGGTATACGAATAAGCGTAACCATAACGGTAGATTTATTATGTTTCAGTATGATATTGAACACCCTGTTGTTCCGAACACTGAGACTTCTGAATATCAGTACACTCCCATTAATAACGATTCAATGATTACTGGTGAAATGACCGTCTGTAGTGAAAGCGAAAAATCGTTCCATGATATGACTGATGCGGAAAAAGAAAACTTCCTGTTTACAAGTTATTAAGTTATTTTATTTGACGTGACGATATGTGACGGTCGTGACGCTGTTTGTGAGGTATCAAAAAGACCGTCACCATCGTCACGGTCGTCACGCTTTTGACAGCTCCGTCTGTCGTTGCCTCGCAGAGCGCCGTGTACTTGTGATATTAGTGTTCACACTGATGTCGCAAGTACTAAGGCGTTACAAACGGCGTAAGCCATTTGTAAATCCGGCTATCAAGCCGTTCCTTGCGATAGCACCTCCCTCAATTTTTAGTTAAATTGCTTACGGAAAGGAAAAAATATGAAGTACAAGAGAATATCATTCGGACAGGGCAAGGGTTCAATCACTCACAACAACAGGACTTTTATTGCTAATAATGTTGACAAAAATCGTATTGCTAACAACGTTACATTCATTGAAAAACCTATCGGAGAAATGTATGAAG
Source organism: uncultured Ruminococcus sp. (assembly GCA_947178575.1). Taxonomy (GTDB): domain Bacteria; phylum Bacillota; class Clostridia; order Oscillospirales; family Ruminococcaceae; genus Ruminococcus. The sequence goes on from CAMWYX010000004.1 coordinate 60,171, forward strand.
AACTTTTCGGCAGTGCGGTTGAAAGGTACAATGTCCGACAGAAAAGAAATGACCGAAAAATTCACAGTACATATTACGAGCATCTATTTCACTGCAAGCCGTCAAATTCTGTGACTACAGCGAGCGATAAGCGTAAAAGTTTTTACGAAGATGTTGTCCAGATTGGTAAAATGGAAGATTCAGGTTACGGAACGGAAGATTTTCAGCTTGTTGCCGACTGTCTGACGGAGTACATGAACGGTTTTCAGGCAAGAAATCCGAATTTTTATGTATTCAATGCAGTTCTGCACATGGACGAGGCTACTCCGCACCTGCATATTGACTACATACCAATCGGACATTACAAGCGTGGTATGGATACCCAGAATGGTATTGCACAGGCTCTAAAAGAAATGGGTTACGGTGAGGGAAAACAGGCGATTGCACGCTGGAGAGAAAAAGAAGTTGATGTGCTGAATGAAATCTGTCGTCGGAACGGAATCGAACCACTACCGCCCGAAAAAGCACGAGGAACTTTGGAAGTTGCCGAGTACAAGGAGCAACGTCGAAAAGCTGAACAGCTTGCGGTTGAAAATGAAAAATCGCAGTCTGAACTTGATGCACTCAATGATGAACTGAAATCATCTACTGAAAAGAAAGTAAAAATAGTGGAAATAGACAGTATTGAAACGAAAAAGTCCCGATTCAGAAAGAAAATTTCTCTTTCAGAGGAAGATTTTCAGAACATATCAGACCTTGCGAAAAAACAGGTTGCAAGCGTAAAACAAACTAAGAAGTTAAAATCCGAAAATGCGGAGTTATTGCAGAAAGTCACCGCCTTAGAAGTACAGGTTAAATTTCTGACTACCAAACTTGAAAAATATAAACAACCTGCTCCTTTTTCCCGTGAACAGTTGAAAAAAAGTGCTGAAAAAGTCTCAGAACTGGAGCAACTTAAATCAAAATATCGTAAGGCTTTGGAGTTTATTAATACTCGTGCTTTGGCGACGGAATTTGAAGTGTTTCAACGTACTACAACAAAAAGTAAGAATTTAGAATAATATTTATTTTTCAACGGGAAAATATCTTGAAATCTGTCTGAATGTGTGGTATAATGATAAAAAATCCAATAAGAGAGGTCTGAAAAAAATGGCTAAGGATAATAAAAATCTGCATAAGGCGAACAAATCGAAAAAAGACGAATTTTATACGCAACTTTCGGACATCGAAAACGAATTGAGGCATTACAGAGACGAGTTCCGTGGTAAAACGATACTCTGTAACTGTGATGACCCGTTTGAAAGTAATTTTGTAAAATATTTTGCTATGCACTTCAATAGTTTCGGACTTAAAAAACTTATCGCCACGAGTTACGCAACATCTCCGGTAATGTATACTCAACTGTCGTTTTTCGTGGAGGATGTCGATACTGTAGACAGTTCTAAAAAACCTTACGTGATTGAGATTACTGAAATTACCGACGAAAACGGCGACGGTGCAGTAGATTTACAGGACTTTGAACTGATATTAAAGAAAAATCCGCCACGGATTCTCAGAGGTGACGGCGATTTCCGTTCCGCAGAGTGTATAGAGTTTCTGAAAGAAGCCGATATTGTCGTGACTAATCCGCCGTTCAGCCTGTTTCGTGAGTACGTCGCACAGCTTATGGAGTATAACAAGAAGTTTATCATAATAGGCAATCAGAATGCCATTACATACAAGGAAATATTTCCGTTAATCAAAGATAATAAAATGTGGCTCGGTTACGGATTCAATGGCGGAAATGCTTATTTTAGAGTAATGTATGAGGATACTGAAAGATTTGCAAAAGGCGTTTATGATACTGAAACCGGACTTGTAAAATTCAGAAACTGTGTTTGGTTTACTAATTTAGACCATAAAAAACGCCATGAAGATTTAATTTTGTGGAAAAAATACACATCTGAAGAATATCCGAAATATGACAACTATAATGCAGTAAATGTTGATAAAGTTGCTGATATACCTTGTGACTACTATGGAGTGATGGGCGTTCCGATTACTTTTCTTGACAAATATAATCCGGAACAGTTTGATATAATAAAATTCCGCAAGGGAAATGATGATAAAGATTTATGCATCAACGGAAAATGTCCATATTTCAGAATTTTAATAAAAAGAAAGAAGTGACATCATGGAAATAAAACTTGAAAAACATAAAATATCGGAAATATTTAACGGCTACAAAAACAACGACGAAAACGGCGTAGTAGGTTACGGCGGTAAACTGAATATACGTCCGGCATTTCAGCGAGAATTTATATACAAGGAAAAGGAACGCAATGCTGTAATAGAAACTGTCATGAAAGGATTTCCGCTGAATGTCATGTACTGGTGCGAAGATAATAACGGAAACTATGAACTTCTTGACGGTCAACAGCGTACTATTTCGATATGCAAGTATCTGAATGACGAATTTTCAATAAATTCACGTTCTTTCCTGAATCTCACAGCGTTTGAACGTCAGCAGATTGAAAACTATGAACTTATGATATACGTCTGCAAGGGCAACGACAAGGAAAAGCTGGACTGGTTTAAAATCATAAACATTGCCGGTGTACAGCTTGCGGAGCAGGAACTCCGAAACGCTATATATACTGGTACGTGGCTTACGGACGTAAAGCGATATTTTTCAAAGAATGGATGTCCGGCGTATAAAATCGGTAACAAGTATTTGAAAGGGGAAATGCTCCGTCAGGATTATCTTGAAACGGTTATTAAATGGATTTCCTCAACTGAAAAAATTTCCATAGAGGATTATATGTCAGAACATCAGCACGACGGCGACGGTACAGAATTATGGCTTTATTTTCAGAATGTCATAACGTGGGTACAGACAATATTTCCGAAATACCGCAAGGAAATGAAAAACGTCGAGTGGGGATTACTGTATAATGAGTTCGGCAAAAAGTCATATAATCCTGTAGAACTGGAAAAGCGTATCGCTGAACTTATGGCGGATGACGATGTGACTGCCAAAAAGGGCATATACGAATATCTGTTAAGTGGACGTGAAAAGGCGTTGAGTATCAGGGCTTTCACCGATACGCAGAAACGTACTGCTTACGAAAGTCAGGGAGGTATCTGTCCGATATGTCGGAAATCTTTTGACCTCGATAAAATGCACGCAGACCATATCATACCGTGGCACGTCGGTGGGAAAACAGTTCCGGAAAATTTGCAGATGCTTTGTAGGGACTGTAATCTGAAAAAATCAGGGCAGGAATAATGAAAATTATTGTAAATACTTTTTTGAAGAAATCAATAGATTTAACATGATATAAAAAGGAAGTAGATATTAAATATGAAAGAATATTTAACTGCATTAAAGGATATATTGGTTGTTCTTTCTCCAATAGTTGTAGCGTACATAAGTTATCGAAGTGGTAAAAAGACAAAAAAAGATATACAACGTGAATTAGAAAAAAACTTAAAAGAAAAGGATGCAGAAACTTTTCACATTATTCAGAAAATAAACACAGAACTGGAAAGTCAAAAACAAATTTCTTCATGGAATAATTCTTTACCTAAAACTGAAGAATATATTGGTTTAGCAGGAGTAGAACGTTACGGTAATATTACTTCTATTACACAATTAGTATTAAATTTAAATGAATATATTAGTAATAATAATCTTTCATTGGAAGAATTACAAGAAATAAAAATACTACTAAGCAGAATTAATTTACCATTAGAAGAAGAAAATCTATATACTTATGAAATACCATATATAATTAGTTATAATCGACTTATTAGACAAGTTGATAAATTAATTCAAAATTATAGCAATACTTGAATTATTTGTTTCATTTTATTGGCAACACTTTGGCAACAAAAAATCAGATACTCCAAATCTGACAGACAATTCAAATAATAGAGATACCACAAACTATAAAACTTAACTGAAATGCGTTAAGATTACGCATAAAGGAGCGAGTGGGAATAATTAAAACTGTTCCGAAAATGCCTGTTTTTCGGCATTTATGACATACGCATATTGTTTTTGATAACAGATTGATAACAGCTGATATATCGGATTTATTCCGTACAATCAGGCGGTTATGAGGTCTTAACTGTATAATAAAAAAGGTCTTGCTGAATAATCAGTGAGACCTTTTTGTTGTATTTTTAATCTTTCTGATTCTTTAATCTTCCATATCCTGAACAAATATAGTAGCTGCTAAGAATATAGGTTTTATTTCACACATTTCAGAAATATTAAATTTTACATATTTATTTTAACATTTCAAAAAATCGCTGATATTACTTGACACATTTACAAATCTATGATATAATAAAGTAAATTATAAATATATTATTAGCATTAATAAAATGAGGTGATTTTAAAATGTACGTTCTGTACTGCTCAGAGTGCAGAAAAAAACTTCTGAAATATGACAATACCCGTATCAGAAAATATGAATCACCTTTAAAAAAATGCAGAAAATGCCACACCGAATATATTGACCCTCGCTGTCATGAACTCGCAGTTGAAGGTATACCATCCGATGTGTTTTCAATAAGTCAATATATTTTTCTGATTGTTTTCGGTGCACTTATCTTATGGCGTGGATTCTATCTGCTGAACCGTGTTCAGATTGGCGTACCAAGTGAAACGCAATGGCTTATGCCTGCTGTTATAATACTTTTCGGAATAATTTGCACAGTCGGCGGTATTGCAGAAATAATTTCTGTAAAAACAGGATTAAAAACAAAAAAATATGACCGCTTGTATACCGAATCACAGGAACGCCTGAAAAATCCCGATTATGTAAATAAGCTCCAGAATCTCGGCTATGAAATAAGGGTGAAAAAATGAAAAAATTTCTTAAAATATTATTCGCAATAATATTTGTAGCGTTTATATTTGCTGAACTTTTTGTATTTCCGGTAATCGACCTCACAAATAAAGATAACCGGAAAACACTTAATATTATATATGCATCTGAAATTCTTGAGGTTGAGCATTCTATAAATTATCTTATTCCTTTCGGTACGGATTATTATTATATCGGCATAGCCGAAAATTATGACGCATATCTGATACACGCTCCAAAAAAATGGGCTGAAAAGAATTTCCCTGAAAATTCAGAAACTAAACTCAAAATTACAGCATTATCAAAAAAAATATCTGATTATGAAATCTCCAATGAACTATATTCAAGAGTAAATGAAGTTAAAGAAATTGAAGATTTTAATTTTCCTCTCGGAAGTTCACAGTGCCTTGAATTAAAATACATAAGAGATTCCGTTATGAAAATCGCAACCGGACTTTTTGCCATGATACTTGTCGTAATCGGATTTTTAATTTTTAAGAAAATACACGAACTTCCACGCATTGCCGTAAAAATTTACAGTGTCGCCGTGCTTGTATGTCTTGTACTTCTGCTTATTGCTATAATATAAAAATAACCTGTCTGCATAGAATTGAATTTAAGCGGACAGGTTATTATTTTATTCAGTATCTTTTACTTTCTGAGGAAAAATTATTATCAATACAATAAATACAATAAAAAGAAGAACCGGTACTGCAATTAAAGGAATGAGCCATGCGCCGCCGTCAAGCATCAGGAATTTCCGTAAAGCCGCAGTTGATGTTACTGTACTTCTTACTGATTCAATATACCAAAGAACCGCAAGAATAACTGCCGGAACTGACATTATCCCGTAAATCAACGCATATTTCCAGTATTTTTCGCGGTACAGCCTTTCTTCAACTATGAATATAAGCGCGATTACCGTTGCCCAGAATGATGACAGCAGAGAAAGTATCAGAAGCGCAAAACATATAGCTGAAACAGTCTTGTCATCATTTATGTAATTCTCCTCAACAGTATTCGTTTCAGGGTCGTATTTTATATTATTATCAAGCCGGAAACCGCCTTTGGTCACAAACGGAATTTCCTCGGTAATTTGCAGTATACTGCCGTTTTCGTCAAGCAGAGCTATTTTAAAGGTTTCGTATTTATTGCACAATCTTGTATAATAAGTCTCCGAGCCGACATCTATATTTATTGTAACGTATTCAATGGAATTTCTGTCATAATTTTTATCCATATGAGAGCTGTCTTTATCTTTTACAACCTTGCGGAATCCCTTTACCTCGCTGTAATGAACGCATATACTTCTGTAGCCGTCAACACTGTATTCTACTATTTCGCTTTCCGGCGGATAAGAAAAGTTATGATAGTCCGCGTCAGAATACGTATTGAAGTCGGTATATTTTATATCGTCCTTATCAATCGGAACAAGAATATCCACTATTTTATCTGCCATATAGCTGTCATTGAAATAAAAAGATATATAATAATAATTTTTTGTACAGCCGCTGAGAATCACAAGTATTGGAAATATAATCAGAAAAATAATAAAAAATCTGCACCGGTGACTGAATTTTCGTTTCATCAGATTTGTGACAAGATACCTCTACATCTTAGGTCAGGGGAATGTCACTTCCTCCTTTCTTTTTTGATAAAATTAAAATAATATATCCTGCATACAAGAATAGTATCACATCAGCATTGACAGCTTCCTGCCACTCCATACACCTATTATACAACCAGCGATGCTCAGTATAATATAAAATCCGCCCGATAAAAAAGATTTGTTTTCAAACATGGTAAATGCTTCAAGTGAAAAAGTAGAAAAGGTTGTAAATCCACCGCAGATGCCTGTTTTCCAGAATAATACCGCATTGGCAGAAATATCATTCTTTTCGCTTACAATACCCGCAATAAAACCTATAATCACAGCACCTGCTATATTTGTCAACAACGTCAGTACCGGAAAATCAGTCTTTACCGGAATAAGACTTATCGCATATCTTCCCATTGCTCCTATTGCTCCGCCAAGAGCAACATATAAAAAACTCATAAAATTCCCCTTTGTTTATTTTGATTTTTCCATGAAATCAGTGTAACATAAATCCCGATATATGTCAATGGACTGCACTATATATTAAACAGATTGTAAAAATCGTGTAATACAGATTACAAAAAAAGGACAGCCTTATGCCGTCCTTTTTTATTGATTTATTTTATTTCGGATTCACGGATATTACGCATTACAAGCACGTAAGCCGGCGGAAGATTTATAAACTCGTGAAGTAATCCCGATACATGAAAATATCTTTCAAAAAACTTTCTTTTTACAAGACTGTACTGGAATGTAATAAATCTGCCTTTACTGCCAATTGCTTTTCTTGTTGATTCCAGAATATTTTCCGAAACCTCCGCCGGAAGACTTGTAAATGGAAGTCCTGAAACAATATAGTCAGCGTGTTTAAATCCGCATTTTTTAAGATAAAGATTTACATTCTCGGCACTGCCGTTTATTACGTGGATATTCGGCTGATTACAGAATGTTTTTTTCAGTTCATGACAGAAATTTTTATTCTGCTCAATCAGAATCAGAACTGTTTCGGGCTTGCGGTGAACAACGAGTTCTTTTGTAAAAGAACCCGTCCCCGAACCGTACTCAACAATTACTTCCGCTGATTTGAAATCAATCGGTTCAATCATTTTTTCTGCGAGATGATTTCCGCTTGGTGCAACTGCTCCGATTGTACGAGGGTGTTTTATATATTCAATCAAGAAACTCATTTTTAATTACCTGCCTGAATAAATAAAAAATTTATCTTATCTTTGAACCGCACGGTATGCTGTCGTCAAGGAACAGAACTTTCACACCGTCCGGAGTATCGGAGGCGCATATCATTCCGAAACTTTCAACCCCACGCAGTTTTACAGGTTTAAGATTTGCAACAAGCTGAATTTTCTTTCCGACAAGTTCCTCCGGAGTGTAATACTGTGCGATTCCGGATACTACCTGCCGTCCGCCCATTCCGTCATCAAGCTGGAGACATAAAAGCTTATCCGATTTTTTAACCTTTTCAGCCGAAATAATCTTCGCACAACGCAATTCAACCTTTGCGAAATCATCGATTGATATTTCCGGAGCAAGCTCGATTTTTTCAGCCGGAACTTCACCCTTTTCGGAATCGGAAAGATTTTCCTGTGCCGATTCCATGTTCTTTCTGATGATTGCATTAAGTTCCTCGATTTCCTTTTCCACATCAATGCGAGGGAAAAGAATCTTACCCTTATGAACAGTTACATTTTCTGAAAGAATACCGAATACCGAAAGTTTTTCATATCTTACATCTTCTTCCGATGCACCTATCTGCTTCCAGATTTCGGGCATAGTGGAGGGCATGAACGGTGAAAGAAGTGTTGATATAATCCGTATTCCGTCGAGCAGATTATAAAGAACCGTCGCAAGACGTGCTTTTCTGCTTTCGTCCTTGCCGAGTTTCCACGGTTCGGTCTCATCAATATATTTATTTGCACGGTCAACGGCAACGAATATCTTTTCAAGAGCCTGTTTGATTTTTGTTTCGTCAATATCCTTTTCGACTTCGGAAACGGTATTCAGAATCACGGATTTAAAATCCTCGTCAACCGGTTCAGATTCACGCTCTACAGGAAGAGTTCCGCCGAAATATTTTTCAGCCATTGCAACCGTGCGTGAAACAAGGTTTCCTATACCGTTTGCAAGGTCGGAATTGATTCGGTTTATCATTATCTCATTCGAGAATGAACTGTCTGCACCGAGTGCCATTTCACGGAGGATATGGTATCTTATCGCATCACAGCCGTAACGCTCTCCGAGAATAAACGGGTCAACCACATTTCCGAGGGATTTGCTCATCTTTTCGCCGTTGAACGTTATCCAGCCGTGAACAGCAAGATGTTTCGGGAGAGGGAGTTCAAGAGCCATAAGGATAGCCGGCCATATAATCGCATGGAATCTCATAATATCCTTTGCAACCATATGAACATCAGCCGGCCAGTATTCACCGAAATCATTATATTCCGAATTTCCGTAGCCGAGTGCTGTTATATAGTTTGAAAGTGCATCTATCCACACATATACAACGTGTTTGTCATCAAAAGTTACGGGAACTCCCCACTTGAACGTTGTACGGGATACGCATAAATCTTCGAGTCCGGGCTTTATAAAATTATTTACAAGTTCGAGTGCACGGTTATTCGGGCGGAGATAATCCGTTTCAGTGAGAAGTTTTTCTATTCTGTCGGCAAACGGCGACATTCTGAAAAAATAGGCTTCTTCTTTTGCCAGTGAAACAGGACGATGACACTCAGGACAGCAGCCGTTTTCATCAAGCTGTGAATCAGTCCAGAAACTCTCGCACGGAGTGCAGTATTTTCCGGAATATTCACCTTTATAAATATATCCCTTGTCGTAAAGTGCCTTGAATATTCCCTGTACAGCCTCAACGTGATAATTGTCGGTAGTTCTGATATAGCGGTCATAGCTGATATTCATGAACTCCCAGAGCTTCTTAAATTCTCCCACGAATCCATCGACAAATTCCTGCGGAGTAATACCTTTTTCAGCGGCTTTCTGTTCTATTTTCTGACCGTGTTCGTCTGTTCCGGTAAGGAACATTACATCATATCCCTGCATACGCCTGAATCTTGCAATAGAATCGCACGCAACGGTTGTATAACAGTGACCTATATGCGGATTTCCTGACGGATAATAAATAGGTGTAGTTATATAAAATTTTTCTGCCATTAAAAACACTCCTTTACTGTATACAATATATTAACAGAAATAAGCGGAGAATTTTTTAATCCTCCGCATTTCTTAACAGATATGCTTAATTACCACGGCTTATAGTCGGGTGCTGATATTTTATATGCCGTTCCGGGAACATAAAGGTCTTTCGGAGCTATCTGCGGAGCGTTGCTTCCTTCTTCCTGAGCCTTTTCATTCGCCTTCTGGAGAATATTTCGCATTTCTCTGTATGCAACACTTCCCATGACTACTTTCTGTACACTTTCCTGCGGAGGACGTGAACTGAGATATTCAAGTATAGTCTGCTGAATATAGAAGTATGAACGGAGCTGTGTTTTCTTGAACTCTATTCTTGAATCGTCTTCAAGCAGGAAAAGACTGTCGCCCTCCTGATAGCCAAGCGTGAGCTTTGCGAGTATTTCGGGAACGAAAATTCTTATTTCGGCAGCAACATTCTTGTTTCCTGTAAGTTCATCAAGTTCATCTGACATTTTCAGATAATCTTCACGGCTGTTCACATTGACAAGTCTTTCGAGGACAAATCTTGCACCTTCCTTGACAATGTCCTTTTTAAACGGACATTCATCATCTTTGCGGTTTACAAAGATAGCACACTGTTTTTCACAGAAAAATGTTTCGTCTGCACTTATGGAATCGAGATACGGCTTGAACAATCTGCCGAGTTCATTACATACAGAACCGTTCATACGGACTTCCATAATTTCTCTGTCCTTATGTTTGGCAAGATATATTCTCAGCCAGTAATATTTCTTTGAACCGAGATATTTCGGGATTTCGTTCTTGATAATTGTCCAGAGTGCCGTCGGCTGACCTTTGTCGCCTGCTCCGATTCTGACAATTGACTGAGCATACATATCATAATCATAATGCTGATTGAGATAATTTACAGAAAGTGCGATAGGATTCTTCTTGAACATTGACTGGTCAAGCGGGTGCCATACACTTGCATAAAAAATATCCACGGACATTTTCACAGCGTCCTCGCATGATTTTCCCTGAGAGTCAACGGGGTCAATGAGTTCCTCATCGAAATCGTCATGATTTACAATATAGACAATCTGAAGAATCTTTACTCCGTCTTTTTCCTCATTTCTGCCGACTTTAACATCAATAGTAAAACCTCTCGGCATAATTATACAGCCGTCATAGAGATTACCTTTTTCGAGTTTCTTGTTAAGAGCCTGCAGAACAGCAGTTTTGTAATCAAAATCCTTTTCGGAAACTGTACTGTTCTTTTTTTCCTCTGTCTGATTTTTTTTCTTAAATAATGCCATGTCATCATTCTCCTTAATATCATTTCAGAACTGTTATAAACAGGTTCTGAGTTTTTTATTCCCAATACAGATTATACCATACATACCACCATAAAGTCAAGCAAATATTAATCATTCCGAACATTATTTCAGAAAATGTAAACGAATCATATCAATTATTATTCATGACGAACTGTGCGGCAGCCCAGCCCTCTTTGATGCTGACTTTCTGACGTGTAAATCCGGCGTTTTCGATAGCAGAAAGAACTTCTTCCATACGCTCCTCAATTATTCCGGAAACTATAAGGATTCCGCCGTTTTTTATATAACGGACGAAAAAATCTTTCATGGCGATGAGAACATCAGCCACGATATTAGCAGTTATCAGGTCGTATTTTCCGTCAATTTCGGAAGCGAGCTTTTCATCTGAAAGAATATTTCCGAAATAAGTTTTATATTTTTCTTCAGATATATTATTTTTGCGGGCGTTTTCCATAGCCGTAACCGCTGCATTTTCTTCAATATCCACGGCGACGGCGTTTTCTGCTCCGAGAAGAAGTCCGGCGATTGAAAGTATACCGCTTCCGCAACCCATATCAAGAATTTTATCGCCGTCGTTCAGGCATTCCTGAATAAGTTCAAGACAAAGACGGGTTGTGTGATGCTGACCTGTTCCGAAACTTGATGCAGGGTCTATTTCAAGAACAACACGGCTATCGTCACTAAATTCCTCCCATGACGGCTTTACTGCCAGTCTGCTTCCCACAGTAAACGGCTTGAAATACTGTTTCCAGTTATTCGCCCAGTCTTCTTCACGTATACTTGAAAGTTCCGCTTCGAGCCGTCCGTAAATGCCGTCGGAATCGTTGTTTCTGAGTTCGGCAAGCATATTTCTGACCGAAAGCAACATATCCGCTCCCTGCTCATTACACGGAAGATAAATTGTTATACAAGTCTCACAGTCCGCAAGTCCCATAAGGTCTTCGTCGATATAATCCCACTGACCGTTTTTATTTTCAAGAAATTCTTTGAAATCAGCAGAATCCTTTATAACAAAACCTTTTACACCTATATCAGTAAGCATGGAACAAAGCAGTTCTATGCCGTCGGCAGATGTAAATATATTTACTTCTGTCCATTCCATTGAAAAAATCCTCCTGTTATATTAATCAATATCTTTGTATCATTTTATATCTATGTATTTCCGGTTGTTTCTGTTGTTGTTTCAGAATCGGGAGGTTCAGTAATTTCAGGCTCGACAACTGTCACCTGAAATACCGCCGAGGCTTCGGCATAGTTAGTCCATGTCCGGAGCTCGATATTATAAGTTCCTGCCGTGTACGGGTCAAAATCGCTTGCATCGATAGTTATTTTTCCGGCATATATAGGCGATACATTATCAGTCCACCGACCCTCTACGGGGTCAACACCGCTGAGTAAAAATGTACCTCCGCTAAGGTCAAGCCACTCGCCCTGCTGATAAACAGTCTTTTCCGGAAGGTCGGATATTTCAAGAGAAAGTTCACCGTCATACAAAGGATTGCAGTCTATATCCGGCAAATCAGTTCCTCTTACAGCCCAGTATTCCCCGTGAAGTCCGTAAGGATACATACTGTACAGGTTACTGATACTGCTTGCAGGGTCGCACATACGTATATTGCCGTATTCGTCAACGTTCTCGATATATACCCAGTGAGAACCGCCGTTATTTACTCTTGCTATTATGTGCCAGCCACCGTTCATGAGCTTGCGGAGTTCCTTTGCTGCACCGTCAAATGATACATCATCAAAATAGCTGTCCCAGCCGAAATCTATATTCGGTATTATAGAATGAAGAGTACTCCACAACGCTATAGCACCGTTTGATGTGAATCCGTTATATTTTGTATAGGCGTTTGCAAGAACTCCCGGATTGAACTGCTCAATATCGGATATATCCATATTTTCAAGTGCGGTATCGTCAATAGACCCCGAATGCATTGCCATTATTGCAATTGAAGTTATAAGACAGCCTACATTCCGGACATTGCTGTTTCCCATGGGAGTATTTCCCCAGCGATTGTCAAGCTGACTCCATTCAAGATATTCATCATAAACCGATGATGTAGCGATTTTCGGCATAGATATATTATTTACATCAACGGCGACTGCATTCACAGTACAGCCAAGTATAACAGCAACCGCAATAATTAAACTTATAAACTTCCCGTATTTAATTTTTATCATCTCCTATTTTATGAATCTGATTTATTATATTCCGTTTTTCCGGTATTTCTTATGTTTTCTGCGTTCCGTCTTTTTTGCCTCGTGCAATGCATTGTATGCAGAAACATATTCTTCGACTGCTTCGGATTTGTCATTTTCATCAAGTCCGATACCGCCGTACACTGATTTTTCAAAAAGTCGGGCAGTTCCGGAAATATCAGCTCCGGAGCGTTGGCGTACAGCTTCCGACATTTCACGGACGGTCAACGTGTGAGAAAATCCGTATACACGGTATATTCTGTGAATTACGGCTTTTATCGCTTCGTCGGGAGTTCTTCGTCCGACCAATATCAGAAACAGTCTGTGAGTTATAGCCGGCATAAAAATTATAATTCCAAATGCCAGAACCGAAAGTATAAGTATTATAATTCCGGTTCTTGAAAGAGTATCTGCTGCACTTCTTTCTTCCTGCTCCGCAGAAAAAGGAGTCATAGTCGGCTCGAACGATTTCCAGCCGTATCCCTTTATATACAGCTCCGGAAATCCGTGTGCGTCACGTCCGGTCACGATATAATTTTCGGTGCTTCCCTCGCTGAGCTGATTCATATTGAATCCCTCGCAATATCTCGCCGGTATTCCGACAGCACGTGCCATGAGCGTCATAGCCGTGGCATATTCATAGCATACGCCCCGTTGGGTTCTGAACAGAAAATCCTCGACGTTCTCGCCCACAGCTTTCTGATAATCCATATCATAATTGAAATCGTTGTTTATGAAATACCATTCCAGAGCCTTTGCCTTATCGTATTCCGATTCAAGACCTGCCGTAATCTCATTGGCAAGATTGTATATACGCTGATTTCCGCCGTAATCAAGAAGCTGATTTTCCGCCTCCTCATAAAACGAAACATTTTTCAGCAGAATATCTTCATACAGTCCAATATTCTGAATATTCTCCGAACCTGCGGAATGCCGGTATAATGATACTGCAAAATAAGCATCATTAAGCATCTGAGCATAATCATCAGTTCCGGCAATTATATCAACTGCCGATTTGTTTATATCAGAAGAAAAAAATCCGTCCGGCATATACGAAAATGAAAACTGCTCGTCACCTTTGAATTTTCTGCCGTTATCCGTGAGAACTGTTCCGCCGTCTGTTATGAAAATTCCGTCGTTGTATGTTGTCTGGTCAAGACTGATTGCTCCCTGCGGAACAGGTGCGGAATTTCCTCCACGGTTTGTTGAAAATATCTTCACATTCTTTTTGTGAATATTTGTCATTCCGACCGAACCAAGATTTTCAAATCCGTACTTTCCGGCAAATCCGCTGTCGATTTCCGCCGCAAATGCAACCGCCTCCGGAACTCCGCCACCGAAACCCAACAATACACGCTCTTCGTCACCGCTGTAAAGCCGGCTGTCAATTCCGGAGGAATGCCATGTATCGTCATTATAGTTATAGCTCGTGAATGTCGCTGTTTTCAACTGCATCGGCTGAGGCGATATTACATAATAGAGCGGTGTATCGTCCGTCGTTCCCCGAAACTGCTGACCTGTTGAATCATCACGGAAAACATTCAGCATTTCCAGAAATCTGTCGGTGAGAGCGTCTGCATTTATCATAGTTTCTATCATTGTCCTGTCCGCTTCGATTTTCGGCTTCGGAACAAGAGTGGATATAATTGCAAAAATCACAGTGAATACCGCAACCGATTTCCATGCTTCCGGCTTATCAATAACAACGGCTTCACTGTTGTCGCTCAGTTTCCTGAAATCCGCCATAATAAGCACGAATCCCACACACAGCGCAATAATAAATCCGGTTGACATTTCTTCATTTTCCTTGCCGTATATCGCAAACGGAATTATAAGTATAAGGAAATTCATGAACATTCTGTACCGGACTCTCGTAAAATAATATATTACAGACAGCATGAATATCAGAAAAAGCATAAATATAGCCAGTGTATACCATTTGTTATACTGCACCGCATCAACCGGCGTGAGAAACCATAATCCCCATGAAATAGGATAATTTACACTTCCGGCTGATATAATGCTTCTGCTTGATACAATAAAAGCTCCTGCCAATATGATATACGCAAAAAATCCGATAACATGATGTTTGTTTATATAATCAAAAATCCGGAATATAAGCCAGCCTGCGCCATATGCCGTGATTCCGTATATCGCTGTGAGACTGCTCCGGTAGTGATTCATTATTGCACTCATTGCAATAACCGCATATATAAGCACAGGGTCAGCGAAAGTCTTTATCAGAGATTCCCTGCGTGTTTTCTGATTTGATTCGATATTTTTAATATTTGTCATATTCATACCAGTTTGAAATTGTTATCGCCGTCCAGATACCACATCTGATATTCTGTTTCGTTTACGGATTCGGCAGATACACCGATAAGACTTACATTATCTTTATTTTCAAATGATGACAACATTCCGGATACGTCAGCAGAACACTCCGTTGAGGCTAAAACACAGGCACACGCCGATGTATCGGCTATCCTGATTCGCCTGTCCGTCTCCACTTTCGAGGCAAGAACCTTAAGCAGAAGCTGCGGCGGAAAATCCGGATTATCAACGCTTTCCGAAACAACAGAACCGTCTGCACCGTAATACAGAAACGTTGAAGCGATTCCCTGCTTTATAAGCGTCGAAAGAAGTCCGAAAACCTCCGAAATCAGACGTTCTTCATCAAGCACGGCATCTTCAGGATTCGTCCTGCTGTTTCTGTAAAGGTCAAGAACAATCACCGGCTGGACTGCTGCGGCTGCCTCATCAAGCCGAACCATAAGAGTTCCCTTTTTCTGTGAGAGTTTCCAGTTCACACGCTTAAGAGGGTCACCAGCAACGTATTCACGATGTTCATATCCGGGAGTAGTTCCAGCCGAAAACAGCATTGATGTATCATTATTTTCCTCATCATCAGACGTAAGAACAGCGTCGGAAATACTCCTGAAAAGCTGTGATGACGATTTAACATCAGGAATTTCCGGTATAACTCCGACACTTTTCGCCGGAGGAAGTTCTGATTTGATTTTAAATCTGAGAAATCCCATAAATCCGCACGAATACGCCGAAATCAAAGATATTTCGCCGTTTCCGCCTGTGACGGCATCGACTTCGATTTCAAATTCCTTTTTATCAGCGGTTATCATTGAAAGCCGGTATATTTTCCCGATACTGCCGAATACTTCGCTGACATACGGCTGTATTTCAATTATTCCAAGCGGAAATTTTCCGGTTTTTTCAATCCGGATTCTTACCTTAAGCCGACTGTTTTTCTTGACATATCCGTCGCAGTCGAAACTTATTTTTACACGATTCCGTCCGTATAATGCGAAAAACAACGATACAAGCGGTGCGAATATCATGAACGCAATAACTATAACTCCGATTTCGCCGTCTATGTAGAACGTGAATATCAGAAGTGTAAACAGAATCGCCAAAGCAGAAAATATATTACGCATATCAGCTTCCCATTGCCGGAACAGCAATTGTATTTAAAATACTTTCAATATACTTTTCCGGTGTTCCGAACTCTGTTCTTCCCTGCGGTGAAAGAATAATTCTGTGTGCAAGAACATTAACGGCTGTCTGCTTGACATCATCGGGAACAGCGTATTCACGCTCATGTATATATGCAAATGCTTTTGCTGCCTTATACAAGGCTATACTTCCCCTCGGACTTATTCCGAGCGTTGTATTTCTGTCGTTTCTTGTAAATGTCACAATATCAACCACGTACTTTTTTACGTTATCGGCAACACGTATATCGCGAACTTCCTGCTGAATTTCCAGTATTTCCCCGACGGTCATAACCGGAGCATCTATATTTGCTATAGGATTATGCATTTCGGTACGTTCAAGTATCTGCAACTCCTCCTCCGGAACAGGATAACCCATCGAAAGCTTCATGAAAAATCTGTCCATCTGTGCTTCCGGAAGATGAAACGTTCCGTAAGTTTCAACTGGGTTCTGTGTAGCCATTACAAGAAAAGGTCTCGGAAGTTTATGTATTCTGCCGTCCATAGATACCTGACGTTCCTCCATAGCTTCAAGGAGTGCCGACTGTACTTTCGGAGATGCACGGTTTATTTCATCTGCAAGCAGAAAATTACACATAACCGCACCGTCACGGTAAATAAAATCACCTGTCTTGCTGTCAAGCATTGTGAATCCCGCAATATCCGACGGCATAACATCGGGAGTAAGCTGTATACGATTGAACTTTCCGCCGACCGAATGGGAAAGCGCAGTGATAAGCTGAGTTTTTCCGACTCCGGGAACATCTTCCAGAAGTACATGACCCTCGCAAAGCATAGAGGCGATAAGGCGTATTATTGTATCGTCCTTGCCGACGATGACCTTGCCGATAGAATCCGCAAGCAACCTGATTTTATTGTTCATATCTCACCTCGGATATAATAATCTGAAAATTTACATGATATACCATTATATGTTACATATCAGTATAACATATTTTTTAATATACATCAAGTGTTTTTTAAAAAAATCACAGAATTTTCATAAATTCAGAAATACAAAAGCTGTTATTTCCGGAACAGACCTGAAATAACAGCCGTTAAGTAATATTAAATTTTACCAGAGTTCTTCTCTTTTGGCACGTCTGCGAGACTGCACAAGCATAATCACCACAACCACGATACTGAGCAGAATCAAGCCGATTCCGCCAAAGAAAAGGAAAAGCGACACTACAGATACTTCGCCCTCGATAATACGAAACTCAGCATATTCATCAGCACCGATTCCGATATTTTCAAGGTCATTCTTTGCATCTTTGTAATATGTATCATACTGTGAGTCGTCATACTGTTCCCAGAGTTTTCCCCTGAAACTGATATTTATTTCCGGCTCGGGAATATCTTCCTCCGTAGTGAGCCAGTCAACCCATTTTTCGGCGGCATCTGTGAGCGTTTTTCTCATCTCTGTATTGCCTGTCGAAAGAACTGCAAATCCCTGTCCGCTTTCAACGTTTCCTACGATAAAGAAATCTGTTTCATGCGTGCTTGTGGTGATTCCGTAACGTGTTGTTGATGTTTCAAGAGTACAGAACGGGCCGTATACAAAATCAATCTCGCCCTGTACAAGAGCTCTGTCATCGAATCTGCTTAGTGGGTCTGTAAGATTTACGGTATCGCCCTTGAACAACAGCATTGTATCGCTGAATCCGCCTATTGCCAGTATCATGCCCATAATCGCAACAAACAGTAAAATCCTTCCCAATATTTTCATAATTAAACCACTCCATTATATATAATCCGTCATTTTATAAATCCGATAAAAACAAAACGGCACTGAGATATAATAAATCAATGCCGTTTTTATTTTCAATTTACTATATTATTACTTTATCATCTTTGCAACTTCGTCAGCAAGGTTGTCTTCTTTCTTTTCAACGCCCTCGCCTCTCTCGTAGCGGATAACATCTGTTACAACGATTGCTCCGCCGAGTTCCTTGGCAGATGAATCTACATAGCCCTTGACTGAAACCTTGTCGTCCTTAACAAACGGCTGTTCAAGGAGGCAGTTATTCTCATAGTACTTGTTGATTTTGCCTTCGAGAATCTTTTCCTTAGCTTTTTCGGGCTTGCTTGCCATTTTCGGGTCTTCGGACATCTGAGCGGTGATGATTTCCTTTTCTTTCTCGATAACTTCAGCCGGAACATCATCACGCTTGAGATAAGGAGCATTAAGGGCAGCGGACTGCATAGCTACGTCCTTACCGATAACAGCAACCTTATCAGCCGGAAGTTCTGTATCCATTTTTACCATAACGCCGATGCTTCCGCCGTTGTGGATATATGAAGCAAGAACGCCTTCCATTCTTACGAAACGACGGATAACAATATTTTCTCTTATCTTCATGCCTGCAAGTTCAGTGAGAACTTCGCCGACTGTAGATGTGCCACCGCTGATAGTTTCAGCCTTGAGAGCCTCAACGTCAGCCGGATTCTTTTCGATGATTGTATTTGCAACAGCAGATACAAAATTCTTGATGTCGTCTGTATTTGCTGCGAAATCAGTTTCTGTGTTTACTTCGAGGAGTACGCCGACATTGCCGTTTACAACAGCAGTAACGATACCCTCAGCAGCAGCACGTCCGCTTTTCTTTGCCTGTGTGGCGAGACCTTTCTCTCTGAGAAATTCGATAGCCTTGTCCATATCGCCGTCGTTTGCTTCGAGAGCCTTTTTACAGTCCATCATACCTACACCGGTTGACTTCATAAGTTCTTTGATTTCAGCAACGGAAACCTTTCCCATTGTAATTACCTCCAATATATTATTATCTGCAAAAACCCGAAAAGTCTGGACGATTCGGGTTTTTGATTTTTGTGATTTTGTGATTTTTCTGATTATTCGGCTTCGGTTTCAGCAACCGGAGCTTCTTCTGCCTGAACTTCTTCAACGGCATCGTCGCCCTGTCTGCCTTCAATAACAGCATTTGCGATAGTTCCTGCGATAAGCTTTACAGCACGGATAGCGTCATCGTTGCCGGGGATAACGTAGTCAACCTCATCAGGGTCGCAGTTTGTATCAACGATAGCAACAATCGGGATATTAAGCTTCTTGGCTTCTGCAACGGCAATCTTTTCCTTGCGTGGGTCAACGATAAAGAGAGCAGCCGGAAGTTTCTGCATTGTCTTGATACCTCCGAGGAACTTTTCGAGTTTCTCGATTTCAAGATTAAGCTTTACAACTTCCTTTTTCGGGAGAAGATTGAAAGTACCGTCTTCTTCCATTGTGTGTAGCTGTTCAAGTCTTCTGATACGTGTCTGGATAGTCTTGAAGTTAGTGAGCATACCGCCGAGCCATCTTGCATTTACATAATGAGCACCTGCACGTGTAGCCTCTTCCTTCACGGAATCGCCTGCCTGCTTTTTTGTACCTACGAAAAGAACTTCTCCGCCGTTAGCTGAAATATCACGGATAAACATATAAGCCTCTTCGAGTTTCTTTACAGTTTTCTGAAGGTCGATGATGTAGATACCGTTTCTTTCTGTGAAGATATACGGTGCCATTTTTGGGTTCCAGCGTCTTGTCTGGTGTCCGAAGTGAACGCCTGCTTCAAGAAGCTGTTTCATTGAAACAACTGCCATGTTGGTAGTCCTCCTTAAAATTGGTTAATATTTAATCCTCCGCAGAACTTATCTCACGTGCCACGCCTTAAAGCGCACCGACCCGTAAAAGTTCAGCGTGCGAATTGCCTTAATATTATATCATATTATGACAAATTTTTCAAGGGGAATCCGGCTGTATATTTTCACAAACTTTCGCCGGATTTGCCCTTATTTTCTGTTAATACAGACAATTACTGTTTACTTCTTCTTTCTCATCTTGGAAAAAACAACACCTGCTATAGCTATTACTACAACGATAATAAGCAGTACGATAGGAAAACGGTCGCCGGTAAGGGGTGAAGCGACTGCAAGGCACATCAGATTCATAAAACTCATAAGACCAAAAATATCCATAAAATTGTCCTCCTGTTGTTAAAACGTCATATTTTCTTTATTGCAGAATTTATTTTCCGTGAAAACAGATTCCTGTTTTTTATTATATCATATTTTTCCTGTAATTGCAATAGTCGCAGAGATAAATTTTTAGTTAATATTTATTCATTATGAACTCGCCGATTATATCATATAGCAGAGTTTTGTCAAATAAAAATCCGGAGATTCCGCTCCGGATTTCATAATTTTTAATAATATTCATAGTATCCTATTCGTTTATGCAAAAGTGATACATCAAAAATAACCTCTTTCTCTCCAAAAGCTCCAGTTTGACTTAACCATAGAGATGGCACTACATGAACTCCTTTTCGTATTATGATTTTATGTAGCCCGTCTTTTTCGGCAAATTCTTTAGCCTTACTTTTATAAAAAGAAGCTGACAGGAACGGTCTTCCGGCTATTTTCATCTTACCGCCCCTGTAAACAACGACATCAAGGGGAACAGGAGGAAATTTCCCAATTTCTTTCTCATATACCTTAATTATTTTATTATCATATATACCGCCTTGTTTTAATCCATGGCTCTGAACAGAAAGCAAATTGAGTATAGTCGATTTATCCAAACTTCGTATGTAGTCTCCCCACGTTTGTTCACAAAAAAATATCAATTCATCATCATTAGTAAACTCTTTTATTGTATTCTTTTTATACAATTTTAGAAATCTCCTTAAAAATTGATTGCAAAAATCAGAATCTGAAATCACGTTCACCGTTTCTGATTTTTTCAAGATAGCCGAGAGCCTTTTCACGGCGTTTCGGGTCAGGAACTTTCTGTATTTCACGGTCAATAAGTTCTTCGCCGATTTTACGTGTTTCGGGACTTGCATAATCCTGCAAGTATTCCTGTAATGTCAGGAGTGCATTAGGGTGACAGCAATTCTGAATCTGTCCGACCTTGCACAGAGCCATGAATCTGTCGCCGGTACGTCCTTCACGGTAGCACGCCGTACAGAATGACGGAATATATCCGCCCTCAATGAGCCACTTCACAACTTCATCAAGAGAACGCTGGTCAGATACGTCAAACTGTTCGGTATCGTGAGGTCTTTCATCGGATTCATAGCCGGCATATCCGCCTACAGATGTTCTTGAACCGCCGGAAATCTGTGAAATTCCAAGCTTCATAACTTTTTCACGACAGCTTTCGCTTTCACGTGTGGAAATTATCATTCCGGTATACGGAACGGCTATTCTGATACAGGCGATAATCTTAGCAAATATATCGTCATCAATTCCGTTATCGAACTGCGACGGGTCAATATCCGATGCTCTTTTAAGTCTCGGAACGCTGATAGTGTGAGGCCCTACGCCGTGAACCGCTTCGAGATGTTCGGCGTGCATGAGAAGTCCTGCAAATTCATACCGGTACTTGTCAAGTCCGAAAAGAACACCAAGTCCGACGTCATCAATTCCGCCTTCCATAGCTCTGTCCATTGCCTCCGTATGATACGCATAGTTATGCTTTGGACCTGCCGGGTGGAGTATTTCATAGCTTTCCCTGTGATATGTTTCCTGAAACAGAATATAAGTTCCTATTCCGGCTTCCTTGAGTTTTTTATAATTCTCAACAGTGGTTGCGGCGATATTAACATTAACACGGCGAATTGCACCGTTTTTATGCTTTATCGAATAGATAGTATTTATACATTCAAGAATATATTCCAGCGGATTATTTACAGGGTCTTCGCCTGCTTCGATTGCAAGTCTCTTGTGACCCATATCCTGCAAAGCAATTACTTCCTGCTTTACTTCCTCCTGCGTCAGCTTTTTGCGTGGAATTTCATTATTCTGCATATGATACGGACAGTAAACGCACTTATTAACGCAGTAATTCGAGAGATAAAGCGGTGCGAACATAACAATTCTGTCACCGTAAAAAGCGTCTTTTATTTCACGGGCGAGGGCATATATTTTCTCCGTCATTTCCGGAATATCACACGCAAGAAGGACGCTCGCATCTCTGTGGGAAAGTCCGGCACATTCAACGCCTCTGCCTGTTTTTTTAGGTCTTGCTTTTTCAAGGATTTCCTCCACAAGTTCTTTGTTATGCCTGTTTTTTTCGGCATATTCAAGAGTTGCGAGAATTTCATCGTGATTGATAAATTCTTCAGCCTTTAATGATTTGACATTGTACATTAATAATCCCTCCGTTATTTTTTAGAGATTGCAGTCTTGACCGAAACTCCGGATATATGTCCGAGTTTTCCGGTCAGACTGCTTATTTTATCAGGCACAGCATCAACCGCCACAGAAATAAGCGATATTCCACGTTCTCTGTAGGGTATTCCCATACGTCCGATTATTATTTCATTATATTCATGCAGAATACTGTTGACATCGCCGACTGCTTCGGGGTTATCAATGACAATTGCCACAACTGCTATACGTTTTTCATTCATTTAAAATCCCATCTCTTTCAGTTCCGATACAATCTTAACATAGAATTTGGTTATATCGGAAATTTCATATTGATTTTCAGGTTTTCGCCGGCTGAAATTCACACGTCTCATATCGACCTCATCGGGGTGAGAAATACCACGCCTGCCCGTACCGGTAAAAACGCCCTTGAAATCTCCCCAGGCCACTTCTTCCGGAGAAAGCATACCATCGCTCCTGCCGTTCAGCAGTCTGACAGTCGTCCACGGAACAGCCATTACAACATCGCTGAATGCACTGTGCATTTCAAACGCATAACTCCTGTAATATATGTCCGGTTCGTCGGGATTTTTTTCATTGAACCCGTTCATAAAACCTGTTGTCAGCTGTTCGAGACAGCGATATGTATGAGGATTTACGTCTCCGCCCAGCTTCATGAAAAAATCAAATACACTGCTTCCGCCACGCAGGAGAAAATCCGGCAGTTTCATAAGTTTATCCATAGTTTTTGAACCGTTATGCGGTGAACTTATTGTTGTTACAGATGCGATATATTTTCCGAGTCCCATTGTTGAAATCAGATAACGTGCTTCTATTCCTCCTTTTGAATGAGCAATTATATTGACTTTCTCCGCACCGGATTCGCAAATAAAATTAAGCAGGGATTTTTTTAGTTTTTCGCAGTTATTTTCTATAGAGCCGTTGGCATCCTGAAATCCGAAAAAAACTTTTGCACCGTATTTTTTCAAAGTAGCGGGGATTCTTCCCCAGTAGCCGATTTTACTGTCACGGAATCCCATGCCGTGTATCATGAATATCGGATATTTTGTATCACATATTTTATGTTTAACTTTATTATTCTCCATAAAAAATAAAAATACCCGCAGTTACAGCGGGCATATAGAAGTCAGTGGATTTACAGTTGACCGATAACAAAGATTACTCTGCTGCCCGAAAACATATATTTCAATCTGCCGATTCCGGAATAAATCCCGTAATCCGCATATATATTATACTATATTCACGCAGATATGTCAACCCATTTCGTTAGCTATAAATAACAATAAAAGACCGACTGTCAGGAAAGCCGGTCTTTTATTTTTTAACATATCATGAAGTATTATCAATCAAGCTTATCAATCTGCTTTGCATCGAATCTCTGAATAGTAAGTGCATCAACGGGAGAAAGTCCTGCTTCACCGTCAACATCACCGTTAAGGATTCCCTGCTCCGTAAGAGTATACTTATCCTTATTGCCGAGATACTGTAATATCAGAGTAGCATCGGCAACAGAAACCTCTCCGTCACAGTTTGCATCGCCTGCAAGTCTCTTGCCTGACGGTGAATCTGTACCATTTACAGTAGTTGTAGTTCCTGCCGGCTTGGAAGAATCCGGAGCTTTTGTTGTAACAGGCGGTTTTGTAGGATTTGTATCACTGTTTCCAGAAAGAACATAGAGATTTTCCGGCAAATCCTCAAGATTTATGCAGTAGTCACTTGAGCCGAGTTCCTTCAATGTATCTTTGTTGTTGAAATTATCTCCGGAAAGGAAATTATCCTGACCGTTGTCGTACCATGTGCAGAAATAAAGCCATGTTGCTTTTTCCGTTGTTATATTGGACAGGCTCGGAACTGTACTGTTTTCCATAATCGAAATCATCTTGTTGCCGTCAACATAATCATGAAGCGACCAGTAAACATTACTGTTGCAGTCCTCGTTAGGGCCTTCTGTGAGACCGTCATGACGGTTATATACAGTATCATATTTATCAAATCCGACAATATCGGCTTTGCTGTCGCCTACATACCACTCGGCGGATTCGTCAGACCATGCGTAAAGATTCTGAAGCCATATCAGATTGTGAACGCCGTATTTATTTGTAAGCTGGTCGTAAAGATAGTTCCAGAGTGCTTTATAATCCTCCGCACCGTCCTGCGACCACCAGAACCATGCACCGCTTCCGTCTGCTCCTCCGTTGCCCTCTGCTTCGTGAAATGGTCTCCACATAAGCGGAACTCCTGCTTCCTGAAGTATAAGGAACTGTTCTGCCAAATCTGCAATTGCAAGATTGAGATAATCGTTTTCTTTAGTTCCCTCCTTCACGGCGTTTGCAATACTGAACTGTGAATTGTTTTTATACGAACACTGTGACCAGTCAACAGCTTCTCCGAGTTCATAATTTGAAAAATCTGTCGGGAGATTGATATGCCAGCAAGCGGTTGCAATTCCGCCTCGTTCTTTTACCCATTCGATAACACGCTGTGTTGTTCCGTCGTCCCAGCCGTAAAGCGGATTGTAATTCATGAAGTCAAATCCACGTATAGCCGGATATTCGCCGGTTATTTCCTTATAAGTATCCATTTCCTGGTCATAGTAGTCATATTTATAATTACGGTTCTGCTCGTCGTAGGTATATGTTCTCACGTCGTCGGAACAATGCCAGTAGAACTTATTTCCGTCCTTGTCAACAGCTTCGCTTTCACGGTCTATGACATACTCCTTGCCTTTTCCGTCAACGCATTTATCCTGTGAAGCATCGTATCTTATATCTGTAGATACGCTGTGACCTCCTCCGTAAATTTCCTGCTGACCCGAAAGTATTCCCTTTCCGTAAACGCTGCTCAGATATTTCATAAGAGCTTTTGTTTCGTCCGTGGCGTCGGGGTCACACGGTACTCCGGAAGCAACAGTAACATCAGGGAATACTGCTTCTGTAACCGTTACCTCATCGATTGCAAGATAGCCGTATTTGTTAAGGAATGCTATTTCGTTTTCGCCTGCCTTAAGGCGTACAACTCCGAAATCAATATCCGTCCATTTATCGTAATACGGAACTGTTTTGGAATACTCAACGCCGTTTATAGCGATAGTTTCCATACGTCCGCTTCCCTCTTTATCGAGTATCTGCAATCCTCTTACGCTGACATTATACATACCGTCCTCGGGAACAGTAAGCGTAAACGAAACCGGTCCGCCAGTTATATAAGTAAATCCCTCGCCGTTGAATCCCGGAAATTCATCGGCATATATTTTTGTCCAAAGCTCTGCACCCTCCATATCTTCGCCCTGAATCGTATATGGAAATACCGTATCCACCGCAGATACCGGAGCAACAAACGGCATGGAAGCAGAAGCCATTACAGCCGCTGAAATAAACGCTGTGATTTTGTGTATTTTTTTCATTATAATAACCTCCTGTTGATTATCCCTCACACACCATAAAAAGATGTTTTCTGTACTTTAATTATAAGACATTTCACATTAATTTACAAGCAGATTTAAAAAAAACATTCCCAACCGCAAAAATTTCAGATATATTCACAAAAAATCAGAATTTAAACTGTGATTTCAGACAATTGCGAACTTAAACGATGCTTAAATAATAATAATCTCCCTGATTTTTTCAGGGAGATTTAATTATCTGTCAGTTATTTTCGCAGGATTCCACTGCTTCTTCCGGAGTACCCATACCAAATGCAACCATAGCGATTCCGTTTCCGTAATCGTCAAGCGTTGAAATATTAATATAAATGGCAGCTTTTATCTGTTCATATGTGGGAACAACATCACCGCAGTAAAGACTTGTTTTATATCTGATTTCTCCGTCGCTGTAATCCATTTCAAAATTACCGTGATTGAGACCATAATTGGCACGTGTGATAAATTCTGCCATTTCGTCCATACAGTTTTTATCTGCTCCGAGTTTTGGGACAGACAAAACAACAAACGATTCTTTCAGAACATTGATATAAACATCAGCATTCTTAATTTTTGAGTTAAGTTTTACACCTGTTCTTATAACACCGCCGTCATCAACTTCGCTGAATTTCCAATCATCTTCATGAAGGAACATTGAAATAGCATCTGCAATTTCCTTTGAATAATCCTTAGACATGTTATTTTAATCCTCCTGTTCTTCGCACATACAGATAGCATCTTCCGGAGTACCCATTCCGAACGCAACCATAGCGAGACCGTTTCCGTATCTATCAAGCGTTTTAACACTGATATAAATCATTGCCTCAATCTGGTCATATGTGGGAATCTCGTCACCGATGAAAAGACTTGTTTTATATCTTATTTCGCCGTCTCTGTAGTCCAATTCAAAATTGCCGTGGTGGAGACCATAATTAGCCCGTGTGATAAATTCCGTCATATCCTTTATGCAGTCTTTATCGGCACTGAGCTGTGGAACTGCATTCACAATAAATCCATTTTCGAGGACATTGATATAAATATCTGCCTTTTTGAGCTTTGAATTAAGTTTAACGCCAAGTTCTATGATACCGTTTTCTTCATTTAACTCCTCAAAATTCCAGTCCTCTGAGCGTAAAAAATCTGTTATCGCTTCTGCGATTTCCGTTGAATAATTTTTAGCCACAACAGCACTTCCTTTCATCTGACAGCATACATTATAATACCTGCCGTATGATAATATTATACCACATCTGTAACATAATGTCAAGCAAATTTATAACAATACACAAAAAAAGTCCCTGAACCGATGAGTTCAGGGATTCATCAATTATTTTGCAAGTGCCTTTTCAAGCCATATATTTGCAATATCCAGAGCTTCATAAAGACCGCATTCTCTTTCCGTGGTCTTTACGAAAGCTTTTGCCGGATTGGGC
The DNA here is from genome assembly GCA_947178575.1 of uncultured Ruminococcus sp. GTDB lineage: Bacteria > Bacillota > Clostridia > Oscillospirales > Ruminococcaceae > Ruminococcus. The sequence goes on from CAMWYX010000004.1 coordinate 87,835, forward strand.
TCGTTTGTAGCCATCTGCACAACTCTGACCTTTGAAGTCATTTTTTCGCCTCTGACATCTTTTGTTCCGAGAATCTGTATCCATATAACATACGGGTCGGACATATAGCCGTAATACATCTGGTTACCGCTTCTTACAAGCGGATACCCTTTGTATGTGTGGAATTTTTCAATCATAATTTTTTCCTCCCATTCTACAATAATAGCGTATCAGGTGAACTCTCCCACACCTACGCTCGTAAACTCGCTAAGAGGTGGGGGCTTCGTAAGAAGATTGGTATTTAAGTCTCCACCTGACAAATCAGGCA
>CAMWYX010000005.1 GCA_947178575.1 uncultured Ruminococcus sp.
ATCCGGAGCAGAATATGATATAATTATCTTAGTGAATCCCGGGAATTTTATTCCCTTTTTTTTACTCTTGAAAATGTCATTATTTTACCATAAACGCTGTTGAAAAAATGATACCGTTCTGTAATAATTATACCACACGTTTTCACAAAAATCAATAGGGAAAAAGGAGAAAAAAAACAAGTTTTCAACAGTGTTTTTGACATTTTGTTGAAAACTTGTTGAAAACTTTGTTGAAAACTCGGCGATTGTTGAAAACTCTGGATTTGCTCTTAAAACAGCAGTTTCCTGACTGTTGAAAACTTGATTTCAACAGTGTTTCAACAGGTTTTCAACACCCTTTTCAACAGTTTCAACATTTCAACATTCAACAATGTGATAGTTTTGTGAAAACGGAGAAATGTGATAAACGTGTTAGATTTGTGAAGTTTATGGTAATTGTGTGAAATTGTTGAAAACTATGTTGAAAACCTGTTGAAAGTGTGTTGAAAAGTGTTGAAAGTCATGTTGAAAACTTTTTGGAGTTCAAAAAATTCGACTAAAAAATCAATAAAAAAATCCATAATTAAATAATTTGACTACTAAAAATATTGATTAATGTTGAAAAATAATTGTGAATAATCACAAAATCGCTTTTTCGAAGAAAAAATTTCAAAAACCGCTTGACATATACTTGGATTTGTTGTATAATTTCATAGTGTAATGCGTGATTATCACACTCATGGGACTCTTGTAACCCGTGTATATACCATATTTGCGAGAGGAGGTTCTATATTATGAAAAGAACATATCAGCCAAAGAAGCTCCACAGAAAAAAGGAGCACGGCTTTATGAAAAGAATGGCTACCAAGAACGGCAGAAAGGTTTTAGCTCGTAGAAGATCTAAGGGCAGAGCAAGATTAACTCACTGACGACGCTGACCACAAAAATACGTTTTTGTGGTCTTTTTTGTTAATGAATTATTCCCCGCTCTGAATCGGTATTTTTATGCTATATACTGTAATTTTAAAAGATAATAAGGACTTTCGCAACCTGTACAGAAACGGAAAATATATACCGTCTAAATATTCGGTGATATACATAAAGCCAAATAAACGTCCCTATAACCGTTTCGGCATCACCGCCGGCAGAAAAATCGGCAATGCAGTATGCAGAAACAGGGCTAAACGGCTTATCCGCCTTGCATATCAGCAGTCAGAAATAAATCTCCCTGTGGGAATCGATATTGTTGTGGTCGCAAGAAGCGGTATTCTTGGAATAAAATCAGACGAGTACTGCTCTTATTTCAGTACGTACGGCGTGAAAGAAATAAATAAGGAAATCAGAAAATTCACGGGAAAATCAAGAAAATGAAGTTCATGTTGATTGCACTGATAAAATTTTACAGGAAATTTTTGTCTCCTCTGTCTCCGCCAAGATGTAAATATTACCCTACGTGCAGCTGCTATGCTCTAGATGCTGTGAAGAAATTCGGGGCATTCAGAGGAACGGCTCTCGCTGTATGGCGCATTCTCCGCTGTAATCCGTGGTCTCTCGGAGGAATCGACTATGTTCCGGAAAGATTTACATTCAGAGTAAAAAAAATTGACTATTCGAGACTTCATAACGACGAATCCCCTGCCGATAAGGAGAGTTTTGAAAATTGAGTTCACTTTATGATATTTTCGGTATCCCTTTCGGATACCTTATGAGCTGGATTTATAAGCTTATACCAAATTATGCTGTCGCTATCATCATCTTTACTCTTGTTACAAAGATACTGCTTTTTCCGGTAAACTACAAGACTCAGAAAGATGCTGCACGTATGCGTCTGCTCCAGCCGAAATTACAAAAAATTCAGAAAAGTTTCGCAAATAATCAGCAGCGTATGCTTGAGGAACAACAGAAACTCTACCAGCAGGAGGGCGTGAACCAGATGGCATCATGTCTCCCTATGATGATACAGTTCTTTCTGCTTTTCGGAGTAATTGATGTTGTGTACAAGCCGATTACACATATTCTGCATATATCAAAATCCGTAAGAAATGCAGCCATTGAAAGAGCTTCACAGATTGCGACGGAATTCGGAATCGTAAACGGTGGCAGAGCTATAAGCTCCGGCGACCTGAGAAACGAGCTGTATACTATGGAGGCTCTTAATAATCACCCTGACAAGTTCAGCGATATTGCGGAAAATTTCCTGAATGCCGTTTCGGAATTTTCAGAAAAATTCACTATATTCGGAGCAAATCTCGGCAAAACACCCACACTTCACCCCGAAGTCTGGAACAGTGAGGCAGTTGTTCTCGCTCTTATTCCGTTCCTTGCAGGTCTTGCACAGCTTCTTGTATCTATTTATTCCATGATACATCAGAAGAAAACAAATCCTGTTCCGCAGGCCGGAGGCGGATGTATGTGGGGTATGATGCTTGGTATGCCACTTTTATCTGTGTGGTGGGGATTTACATTCCCGGCAGGTGTTGGTTTTTATTGGATATGGTCATCAGTATTCTCTTTCCTCATCACTTTTGCACTGAATCTGTATTTCACCAACGAGCGTGTTGCGGAGATAAATGAAAAGGAAAAGAAAAAGGCTCTTGCATATGCTGAGAAACACCCTGGTAAGAAAACATTTATGCAGAAAATGATGGAAACTTCGGCAGCTTATAATGATGCTGCATCTGCAGTTCAAAATAATAATGGTGAAAAGATGTCACGTTCAGAACAGAATAAGGTTGACAGCGATGCACTTAAAGCTGCACGCAGAAGAATGGCCGAAAAATACGGTGATTCATACGAAGACGATAATAAGTAACTGGAGGTTAGAAAATGACTGAAATTTTTACTGCTAAAACAGTTGGTGAGGCAAAAGCCGCCGCAGCTAAGAAGTTCGGCAGAAAAATAAATGAAATAAGATTTGAAATAATCGAAGAGGGAAAAAAAGGCTTTCTGGGAATCGGTCAGGTTGATGCCAAAGTAAAGGCAACATATATCGCACCTGTTCAGAAACCAGTGGCAATGAAAGCTCCAAAGGCTGAATCGATTGCCAAAAAACCAGCAGAAGCAACAGTTCCAAAGGCTGAACCAGCTGTCAAAAAACCGGCAGAAGCAACAGTTCCAAAGGCTGAACCGACTGCCCAAAAAACGGCACAAGTGACAGTGCCAAAGGCTGAAATGGCTGTCGAAAAAACGGTGGAAATGAAAGCTACAAAGTCTGAACCGGAATCTGTTTCAGAGTCTAAAAGCGATGATGAATGCTTCTCTCTTGATGATTATACGATTGTTGAAGATGAATCCATGCTCCACGCAAAGGTTAAAATAGCTCGTGATTATATCACAAGTATTCTGAAAGCAATGGATATTGATGTGACATATACTATATATCAGAATGAGACAGGTGCAGTAATCAATATCGAAAGCAATAATAACGGAACTGTTATTGGCCGTCGTGGTGAAACTTTGGATTCTATACAGTATCTCTGTTCGATAATTGCCAATAAGGGTGATAAGGATTATTTCCGTATCACTATTGATTGCCTCGGCTACCGTAGCAAGCGTATGGAAACTCTTCAGCAGCTTGCAGCAAAGGTATCGAAATCAGTTATCAGAACCGGTCGTTCACAGCAGCTTGAACCGATGAATCCCTATGAAAGACGGATAATTCATTCGGCTGTATCAGGTATCGAGGGAGTTTCGTCACGTTCTGTTGGAGAAGAGCCGTACAGAAAGATAATTATTTCTTCAACCAATCCAAAAAGTAACAGCCGTGGACGTGGTAAAGGCGGAAGACATGACGACCGTCGCAGTAATAACAGAAACCGCAGCGAAAGACGCAGCAGAGAACCTTTTGAATCGAAAGCTATTGATGTTTCCACATCTTTTGAAAAAGAGTATAAAAAACCAAAGCCGGAGGATTCAATGGAAGGCGGTCTTTACGGAAAGATTGAGTTTTAAGCAGTTTTCACGGAGAAGCAACGGTGTAACAGCCGTTGCTTTTTTAGGAGGGATAATATGTCAACAGTTGCTGCAATTTCTACGCCGAATGCAGTTGGCGGAATTGCTGTTATCAGAATATCCGGAGATGATGCCATAGGTGTTGCCGAACGTATTTTCACGCCGTTCAGAGGTAAAAATGTAGGAGATATGAATGGATATACGTGTGCATATGGGACAGCTCATGACAGCGGTGAACGAATTGATGATTGTATTCTTACGGTTTTCAGAGCGCCTCATAGTTATACCGGTGAAGATACAGCAGAAATTTCCTGCCACGGCGGACTTTTTGTATCACGGAAAATTTTGCAGGCAGCATTGAGGCATGGAGCAGTTACTGCCGAAGCAGGAGAATTTACAAGACGTGCTTTTCTGAATGGAAAAATTGACCTCACACAAGCTGAATCGGTTATGGATATAATTTCAGCAAAAGGCGATGCAGAACTGAAAATGGCTGAAAATCTCCGTAGTGGTGCAGCTTTCAGGGCGGCAAAAAAATGCTCGGATTCTTTGCTGAGAATCCTTAGCGGACTTGCGGCATGGACAGATTATCCTGATGAGGATATTCCGGAAGTCGAACCCGATAATCTGCTCTCAGAACTTCTGAAAATAAAAAATGATTTATTCAGTCTTGTAAAAAATTATGACAGCGGAAGAATTATTCGTGAGGGCGTATCAACGGCTATAGTCGGTCGTCCGAATGTCGGAAAATCAACTCTTTTCAATTGTCTCAGCGGTTTCCAGCGCAGTATTGTTACTGATATTGCCGGTACAACACGTGATGTTATTGAGGAAACGGTGAGACTTGGTGATATTACACTCCGTCTTGCAGATACGGCAGGAATACACTTGACAGATGATGTTGTCGAGGAAATCGGTGTTGAAATCGCACGGAAAACACTTGAATCCGCTGAAATTGTAATTGCTGTATTCGACGGTAGTTGTCCGCTCACAACGGACGATTTTGAACTTATCAGCAGACTTAAATCCGAAAACAGTATCGCAGTTATAAACAAAACCGATAAGAATATTGCACTGAATGAAGAAGTATTGAAAAAACATTTTATACATATAGTATATATTTCAGCAAAGGAAAACACCGGAATCAATAATATACAAACAGCTGTAAGTGAAATTATTGGTCTCAGACCTGAAATTTTTTCTACAGTAACCGTCGCAAATGAGCGTCAGAAAATGTGTATCGAAAACGCTCTTGATTCAGTAAATCAGGCTGTGAATGCCATTGAATGCGGTGAACTTCTCGACGCTGTAAATGTTCTTCTTGACGATGCCGAACAAAAACTTCTTGAATTGACAGGAGAAAAGATTACAGATGCAGTTGTAGACGAAGTGTTTTCAAGATTCTGTGTCGGAAAATAGCGTAAAAATGTTCCACGTAGAACATTCATGACTTTTTTCGTGATTTTGTTCCACGTGGAACACTAAAGGTGAGGTTTGATATGTCATATAAAATGGGTGAATTTGATGTTATTGTCGTGGGAGCTGGTCATGCCGGTGTTGAAGCGGCTCTTGCATCTTCAAGACTTGGTTGCAAAACGGCAATGTTTACGATTTCTCTTGACCAAATTGCTAATATGCCATGTAATCCGTCAATCGGCGGTACTGCAAAGGGTCATCTTGTACGTGAAATTGATGCTCTTGGCGGAGAAATGGGAAAGGCAGCTGATAAATGTTTTATACAAAGTCGTATGCTGAATAAAGGCAAAGGTCCGGCTGTTCATAGTCTCCGGGTTCAGGCTGACCGTGTTATGTATCATAATTATATGAAGCAGGTCTGCGAAAAACAGGAAAATCTGTATGTAAAACAGGGAGAAGTCTCGCAGGTATTAGTTGAAAACGGTAGAATTTCCGGAATAATTACATCTCTTGGAGCTGAATATTCGGCAAAGGCGGTAATTATCGCTACCGGAACATATCTGAAAGGAAAAATTCATATCGGCGAGTCATCATTTGAAAGCGGACCTGATTCAGCACTTCCAAGTATCGGACTGTCGGCAAGTCTTATCGCCAATGGTGTTGAACTGAGAAGATTTAAAACCGGCACGCCCTGCCGTGTTCATCGCAGAAGTATCGATTTTGACTCTATGGAACGGCAGGACGGAGATGATAAAATTACTCCGTTTTCATTTGATACTCCTGTTGATTATCTTGAAAATAAAGTCAGTTGTTATGTGACTTATACAAATAGTAATACTCATGAAGTGATACTTTCCAATCTTGAAAGGTCACCGTTATACTCCGGAAGAATAGAGGGTGTCGGCCCACGATACTGTCCGTCAATCGAGGACAAGGTAGTAAGATTTTCAGATAAGCCACGTCATCAGCTTTTCGTCGAACCGATGGGGCTGTCAACCGATGAATATTATCTGCAGGGAATGTCGTCATCGCTGCCGGAAGATGTACAGCTTGCATTTCTGCGAACAATAAAAGGTCTCGAAAATGTTGAGATAATGCGTCCGGCATATGCTATCGAATATGATTGTTGTAATCCGCTTCAATTGTCTGCTACGCTTGAATTTAAAAATATTGAGGGACTGTACGGTGCGGGACAGTTTAACGGAAGTTCAGGATATGAAGAAGCTGCGGCACAGGGGATAGTTGCCGGAATCAATGCAGCTTTGAAAATCGCAGGGAAAAATCCGCTGATTCTGGAACGCTCCGGCTCTTATATCGGAACACTTATTGATGACCTTGTAACTAAAGGCTGTTCCGACCCGTACAGAATGATGACTTCACGAAGTGAATATCGTCTGATTCTCAGACAAGATAACGCTGACCAAAGGCTTATTCCTATCGGTCACAAAATCGGTCTTGTTTCGGATTCACGTCTTGAACGCTTAAACAGAAAAATCTTTCTTGTGAATGAAGAATTGAAGCGTGTTTCACGTGAAAATATCAGTCCAAGTAATGAGTTAAACAAAATGCTGTCCGCAAAAGGTACATCTCCGCTGAAAACAATATGCAGGATTGCAGAACTTATCAAACGTCCGCAGTTGAAGTATAGCGATATTGCACCGTTTGATATTAACCGTCCTCCGCTTCCTGATGAGGTATGTGAGCAGGTAGAGCTTCAGATAAAGTATAAGGGATATATCGAAAAGCAGCTTGCACAGATTGAACAGGCACACCGGCTTGAGAAAAAAATTCTTCCGCAAAAAATGGATTACAATAAGATTCATGGATTAAGACTTGAAGCAGCTGAAAAACTCAATAAGATACAGCCGGTATCAATCGGACAGGCATCACGTATATCCGGAGTTTCTCCGGCTGATATATCAATGCTTATCGTTTGGCTGAAAAGAGAAAAGGGGTGATAATATGTTGATGGGTTTCGATTTTTGCTGTTCTGAGTTTAAAAAATATGGAATTGTAATAAATAGTGAACAGTATGAAAAATTCGATAAATATGCTGGTTTTCTCGTGAAATACAACGAAAACGTGAACCTTACCTCAATTACTGAACCACAGCAAATACTTACAAAACATTTCATAGACAGTGTATTGATTACAAAATATATTGATTTTCCGCTTAATTCCACTGTTATTGATGTGGGAACAGGAGCGGGATTTCCCTCAGTTCCGATTAAAATTATTCGTCCCGATTTAAAAATCACACTTTTGGATAGTCTGGCGAAAAGAATAAAATTTCTGAATGAGCTATGTAATATTCTTGATATTGATGCTGAATTGATTCACGGACGAGCAGAAGATTTTGGAAAAATGCCTGAATACAGAGAAAAATTTGATTTCTCATGCGCCCGTGCTGTTGCAAATCTTTCTGTCTTGTCTGAATATTGCATACCATTTGTAAAAAAAGACGGAGAATTTATTGCAATGAAAGGACCGAATGAAAATCCGGACGACAGCATAAAGGCAATTATGTTATTGGGCGGTAAAATTGGAAATGTTTTTGATTATTTTGTTGACGGCGACAAAAGAAAAGTTATCAGTATCAGAAAAATATCGCAAACGCCGACAAATTATCCACGAAATAGCAGTCAAATTAAAAAGAAAACATTATAATAATGTCATAATGAGCAAAAAAAACTGTTGTGTTGTCATAATACAGCAGATTTTTTTTATAGATTTTATTTCCCATGCATGATAGAATATAATTACAGTAATAGAAACTATGTTTAGAGTATAATTTTATGAGATTTATATATTAACATAGCTCTAAATTCAAAAGTGAGGAAACAGTAAAATGATTTTAAATTTGACAAAGAAAGAAACGCTCAACGATGTTATTGATATTGAAATCAGCCGGATTGTTTTTAATCCGGCAGAAACTGATTTTTCAGATGCTGAAATAAGTATGCTCGCAGATAAAATTGCAGAAAATGGAATTTCCGAGCCCTTTTTTGTTAGGAAATCAGGTGAAAGATATGAACTTATATTTGATAAAAAAAGATTGATTGCTGCAAAAATGTGTGAATTTCATTCAGTTCCGTGTATAGTTCATGAGATAAGCGACCGTGATTCAGCTATTCTTGTACTTGTGAAAAGAATACAGCATCAGAATATGTCATTTTTTGATGAAGCTTCGGCGATTGAACAGCTTATCAATTATTATGGTATGACTCAGGAAGAAGCAGCATCGAGGCTTGGCAGAGCGCAGAGTACAATAGCAAATAAACTTCGGCTTTTAAGACTGACTTCTGCTGAACGTGAAATTATTATGGAAAACGGACTGACTGAACGACATTCACGGGCATTGCTTAAAGTTGCAAGCGTAGAGGACAGGGCAATATTACTTGACAGAATAATCAATGACCGTCTGAACGTTGACAGAACAGAAATTCTTATTAATGAGTTTATCGGAAAACAAAAAGAGCATCAAGTATATAAAAGACGTGTGCAGCCTTTTAAAAATATGAATGTATTTATAAATTCCATAAGCAAGTCTGTCGAGGCAATGAAACTGGCTGGGATTATGGCGGATTTCCGACAGATTAAAAGTGACAGTTACATAGAGTATCGTATCCGAATCCCGATTAAATTATAAATATAATGACAGATTTATGTGTATAAATCTTAGAAATTGTCATAATGTTCCACGTGAAACACTTTGATTAGATTAAAGGAATGTTCCACGTGGAACATTTTTGTAAAAAAATACCGGAAGAGTATTTACAATCGCAGAAAAGTATGATATAATATTAGTAATGATTTTGGAAAGGATTGAATACCATGGGAAAAATTATTGCTGTGGCTAATCAAAAAGGCGGTGTCGGCAAGTCAACTACAGTCGTTAATCTTGCTGCTTTTCTCGGCGCACGAGGAAAAAAAGTTCTCTGTGTTGACTGCGACCCACAGGGAAATGCAACTACCGGATTCGGAATAAAAAAAAGAGGTATTGAATATTCTACATATACTGTTCTGATAGGAAAATCAAGAGTTCAGGAAGCAGTTATCAAAACTGCGTTTGAAAATATTTCAATAATTCCCGGAACCGAATCTCTTGCAGGTGTGGAATTTGAACTTATAAATATGGAAAATCGTGTGAACCGGCTGAAAATGCAGCTTTTATCAGTAAAAAATGACTATGATTTCATTTTTATTGATTGTCCGCCGGCACTTGGCTCACTTACAATAAATGCACTTGTTGCAAGTGACAGTATAATTGTACCGATGCTTGCAGAATTTTACGCTCTTGAGGGACTTTCACAGCTTGTAAATACAATAAAAATAGTTAAAAAGAATTATAATCCTGCTCTTGACATTGAGGGAATCCTTTTTACTATGTTCGACGGACGGCTTAATCTCTCTAATGATGTTGTCTCTGAAGTTGAAAAATATTTCCCGAACAAGGTTTTTAAAACAAAAATACCAAGAAATGTGCGTATTTCCGAAGCACCAAGTCATGGTAAACCTGTAATGTATTATGATAAATCCTCAAAAGGAACAGAGTCATATACGCTTTTAGGACTTGAAATTCTCGGTGAGCCTCTGGAACTTCCGCAGAAAAAGAGACGAGGTATATTTAACTTCAAAAAAGAAAGGCAGTGAATGATATGGGATTTGGAGGATTAGGTTCTGGACTTGATTCACTTTTCAGTGATAATGCCGGAGACGTTCAGGTTAAATCCACACTGCGTACATCTGAGATTGAGCCGAATCGCAGTCAGCCACGAAAAAATTTCAGTATTGAGGGCATTTCATCTCTTGCTGATTCAATACGTGAACATGGAATATTACAGCCTATACTTGTACGTCCGCTTGATACCGGAAATTATCAGATAGTTGCAGGTGAAAGGCGATGGCGTGCGGCAAGAATGCTCGGACTTGATGAAATTCCGGTTCAGATAAGGCAACTTACCGATTCCGAAACAATGCAGATTGCAATAATCGAAAATCTTCAGCGTGAAAATCTTAATCCTGTTGAGGAAGCCATGGGATATGAAGAACTTATATCAGAATACGGCATGACTCAGGAACAGGTTGGAAAGATAGTCGGAAAATCACGTTCTGCGGTTGCAAATATGATTCGTATTCTGACACTTCCAGAGGATATACTTGTAATGCTGAAAGACGGTGATTTGACAGTGGGTCATGCAAAGGTACTCCTCAGAATCAACGACCCGATAAAGCTTCAGCATACGGCGTCACGAGCTGCAGACGGCGGAATGACTGTTCGTCAGCTTGAAAGATATGTAATCAGTCTTGCTGATGAAGATATTTCCAAAAAAGCAGAGGCATATAATAAAGTTGATAATTACTTTATGGAGATGGAAATTTCACTTAAAGAACGTCTTGGCAGAAAAGTAAAGGTTGACTTTTCTAAAAATAAAGGCGCATTGATACTGGAATTTTATGATAAGGAAGATTTAGCTGTACTGGCCGAAAAACTCACGGCAGAACTCGAATAAAAGGAGTAAATTAAATGATTGATATTAAATTTTTAAGAGAAAATCCTGAGATTGTAAAGGAAAATATCAGAAAAAAGTTTCAGGATAAAAAAATTGAACTTGTTGATAAGGTAATCGAACTGGACGAGCAGTCAAGAAAAGCGAAAGCAGAGGGCGATGAACTCAGAAGCAGACGTAATGCTATCAGCAGTAAAATAGGAGAACTCAAAAGAACTGGACAGCATGAAGAAGCAGAAAAAATAATGGCGGAAGTTGCAGCAATTAAAACAAGACTTCCCGAACTTGAAAAGTTGGAAGCAGAACTTGAAGAAGAAGTACGCAAGATTATGCTTGTAATTCCGAATATAATTGATGAAAGCGTTCCGATTGGCAAAAATGACAAAGAAAATGTCGAGGTTGAGCGTTTCGGTGACCCTTTTGTTCCGGATTTTGAAGTACCGCATCATGCTGAAATTATGAAAAAGCTCAACGGATTGGACAAGGATTCTGCCGGCAGAACAAGCGGTGAGGGATTTTATTATCTCTGCGGAGATATTGCACAGCTCCAGTCATGTATACTCTCATATGCACGTGATTTTATGATAGACAAGGGATTTACTTATTATATTCCTCCGTTCATGATAAGAAGCAGTGTTGTTACAGGAGTTATGAGTTTTGATGAAATGGACAGTATGATGTATAAAATCGAAGGTGAGGATTTATATTTAATCGGTACATCTGAACATTCAATGATTGGTAAATTTATTGATACAATTATTCCTGAAAGCGAACTTCCGAAAACACTCACCAGCTATTCGCCGTGTTTCCGTAAGGAAGTCGGCTCGCATGGTCTTGAAGAACGTGGAGTATACCGTATTCATCAGTTTGAAAAACAGGAAATGGTTGTTGTCTGCAAACCGGAAGAAAGTATGGAATGGTTTCATAAACTTTACAGCTATACAGTTGAATTTTTCCGTACACTTGATATACCAGTGCGTACACTTGAATGTTGCTCAGGCGATTTGGCAGACCTTAAAGTAAAAAGCATTGATGTTGAAGCATGGTCGCCTCGTCAGAAGAAATATTTTGAGGTCGGAAGCTGTTCAAATTTGGGAGATGCACAGGCAAGACGGCTGAAAATCAGAGTAAAGGGCAGTGAAAAGAAAAATTATTTTGCTCATACTTTGAATAACACGGTTGTTGCGCCTCCGAGAATGCTGATAGCATTCCTTGAAAACAATCTCAATGAGGACGGAAGCATCAGAATCCCCGAGGCACTCAGACCATATATGCGTAAAGACGTAATTTCAGTACCAAAAAAATAAAAATCACAGAGCTTGTGTGGATTTTTGTCGGACACAAGCTCTTATTTTTTATCAGATTCTTTGGCAGCTACACACATACACATAGTAAAAACACCAACAGTACCGCCGACCATACTGCCTAAAATAAAGCCAATCAAAAAAATCACCTCCCCGATTAGTATTTGCTGAACCGGAGAGGTTTAAACATATTTATGTCAGAATTATTATAAATCCAACATTTTAATTATATCAGTTTTTTCACGGTAGCCGACGGACATGTTATGAATTGCACCGTTTTTGACAACAACGAGCAGGGGAATGCTTTCACATCGGAATGCAGCGGCAAGCTCCGGCTGTTCATCTACATTTATTTTTCCGACTTTTATTTTTCCGTCATATTCTTCAGCAATTTCAGAAACTGCCGGAGAAAGCATCATGCACGGACCGCACCAGCCGGCCCATAAATCGAGGAGTACAATGCCATTATAATTGCGTACTTCCTCATCAAAATTTTCTTTGGTGATAATAATTTCAGCCATATTATTTCTCCTTATAGTACAGCATACAGTGGCAGAAGCCTTCAAAATCGGGGTCGGCAATCTGTTCACGGAATTCCTTGCACATACATTTGTTTTCAGGAATTTTAGCGATTTTGCAGGGACAATAACCGTCTTTGCGTTCAAGACCTTCTTTAAGTCTTGCGACGATATTTTCATCGGGATTAAGGATTACTTTTATAGGAATCACTTCCTTATCTAAATGATTTATTATTTCATCAGTTCTTCGGCTAAAGCAGTAATCTGAGCGATATTTTCCGGTTTAACGGCGGATTTTATTGATACAACAGTATCAGTCCATTTTATATTTTTGGATTTCTCGAATTTCGCCTTTATGCATTTTGCGACGGTGGAAGCCCATGAACCGTTTTCAATTATTCCGATAGTACGGTTCTGATAGTTGCGTTCAACGAGCCAGTCTATATACTGGGACATGAACGGGAAAAGTTCGCCGTTATATGTGGGAGATGCAAGAACAATCTTACCATATCTGAAACCGTCCTCAACTGATTCCGCCATATCTTCACGGGCGAGGTCAGCGATTGCGACTTTCGGACAGCCGAGTTCAAGGAGTTTATCTTTAAGAAGTTCTGCGGCTTTTTTGGTATTGCCGTATACTGAAGTATATGCAATGAAAACGCCTTCGGATTCAACACCATAGCTTGACCAGATATTATAGAGATTAAGATAATATCCGAGGTTCTCTATAAGAATAGGACCGTGAAGCGGACATATAGTCTGAATATCAAGAGCGGAGGCTTTTTTGAGAAGATTCTGAACCTGCACACCATATTTTCCGACAATTCCGAAGTAATAACGGCGAGCTTCACACGCCCAGTCTTCTTCTACATCGAGTGCACCGAATTTACCGAAGCCGTCAGCGGAGAAAAGAACCTTGTCTGTGGAATCATAGGTGACCATAACTTCCGGCCAGTGAACCATAGGAGCTGTAACAAATGTAAGCATATGTGAGCCGAGATTAAGGGAATCCCCCTCTTTGACTGTCAGTTTGTTTGCGATTATAAGTTCCGGAAAGAAAGCGGAAATCATAGCAAATGTTTTAGCGTTTCCGACAACGGTCACATCTGGGAACTCTTTTATAAACTGGTCAATACAGGCGGAATGGTCTGGTTCCATATGCTGAACGACAAGATAATCCGGTGAGCGGTCTCCAAGAACTTCACGAAGATTATCAAGCCACTGACTGCCGAAATTTATATCCACAGTATCCATAACAGCGATTTTTTCGTCAACGATAGCATAGGAATTATAAGCCATGCCGTTTGGAACATCATACTGACCTTCAAACAGGTCAACATTGTGGTCATTTACGCCGATATAAAAAATATCATTGGTAATTTTTTTCATGATAAACATTCCTCACTTATTATTATGTATTTTCCGTGCAGTTATGCACTGAGTATATTATAGCATAATTTTCCTGAAATTGATACCGTCAATCAGTACAAAAATCATAGGATAAACTATGCAGAATGCCGGAAATGTTCCACGTGGAACATTATAGGATTATATTGACAATCGGCAGTATATATGTTAAAATTAACATTGAAAGCAGGTGAAAGATATGCGAAGAATATTTTATATAATCGGAAAGAGTTCGTCAGGCAAAGATACAATTTACAAGGAATTGCTTAAAAAACTGGATTTAAGACCAATTGTTCTGTATACCACAAGACCTATGCGTGAAAATGAGATTCAGGGCAGAGAATACAATTTCACAGATTTTGAAAATTTTTATAAGATGAAATCAGCCGGAAAAGTAATTGAAGAGCGGATATATAATACAATTTATGGAGAGTGGGCATATTTTACAGCGGAGGGAAGTATAAATTCTGAATATGATTATATAGGAATCGGAACACTTGAATCATATTTGAAATTACTTGGAAGATACGGAAAAGAGCTTGTTCCGGTTTATATAGAAACAGCTGACGATATACGTCTTATCCGTGCTATAGAACGTGAGCGAATGGAAAGCATACCTAAATATACAGAGATGTGCCGGCGGTTTATAGCTGATACCCAAGATTTTTCCGAAGATAATCTGAGAAAAGCCGGAATAAAACATCGTTTCGGAAATAACGGAAAAATAGAGGCTTGTATTTCTGAGATACTTGAATATATTGAAAGCATAAGAAAAGAGGAGAAATAATCTGGAAACGATTAAAAAATTCTGCAAATCACAGCCAGTGTTGATAATATCATTTTTGGCGGCATTGATAACGATATTTATAATTCCGCCGGACGGGGAATATTTAAGTTACTGCAACAGAACGGTGCTTATACAGCTGTTTTGTCTAATGATATCGGTAGGTGGATTCCGAAGTATCGGGATATTTGAAAATACCGCAGGATTTCTTTTGAAAAAAGCGGGGAATATGCGTAGAATTGGAATAATATTTACGCTGATATGTTTTTTTTCGTCCATGTTTGTGACAAATGATGTTGCGCTGATAACATTTGTACCGCTGACGCTGATGGTATACAGGGGAATACAGGACGAAAAAAGCAGAATACTTACAATAGTTCTGGAAACAGCGTCGGCAAATTTAGGAAGTATGGTAACTCCGTTCGGAAATCCGCAGAACCTATATATCTATGATAAATACAGACTTTCACTGGGCGATTTTTTTGGTACAATGCTTCCGTCGGCAGTGGTAAGTCTGATGTTGCTGATAATTTTATGCATGATTCTTCCAAAAAGCGTATACGGTGCGGAATCATATAAAAACCGGCAAATACCGAAAGTTCAGGCAATATCATACGCATTATTATTTATAGTATGTCTGCTTACGGTATTTCGTGTAATTCCGGACTGGATATGTCTTGTCATAACAATTTTCGTGACAGTGATTCTTGATAGAAAATTATTACTGAAAGCGGATTACGGACTTCTTGCAACATTTGTATGTTTTTTTGTATTTGTGGGAAATATAGCACGTATAGATATGATTAGCGGATTTTTTTCTGAAATTCTAAACGGCAGGGAACTAATAGTATCAGCGTTGTTATCACAGGTAATAAGTAACGTACCGTCAGCGGTAATGCTTTCCGGATTTACAGAAAACGGAAAAGAACTTCTTTTAGGGGTAAATTTAGGCGGATTAGGAACAATAATAGCATCTTTGGCGAGTTTAATATCATTCCAATATTACAGAAAAGAATCAGGTTCTGAATCAGGTACATACATGAGGATATTCAGTCTGGTTAATTTCGGACTTCTTGCAATTCTGCTTATTTTTGCAGTTGTCGGAATTTTATAGGATTTTAACGTAAAAAAGCGGTACAAAACCGACTTAATACATGATATAATATAGACAGTAAAGGGGAAGCTATAAAATGAGTTTTTAAATGAAGGGTAAGTTTGAAAATTCATTTTATAGACTGGGACAGCATAACTGCACATTTGCTGTCCGGCGAATAAGAATCGGAGTATGGCAGAAGCCGTGCTTTTGATAGAGACAGGATTTCACAGCAACAGGTGAAATCCTGTTCTTATTTCTTTCAGTTCCAGTATTTCTTTCTCATATTCTTTAATGTGTCTGTAACTTCTTGCCATAACAAAACCTCCTATGGTTTCTATTATACCATAGGAGGCTCTTTTTGTCTATTGTCCGTTTTTACTGGTTCTGTTCACACAGACACAGTTTTTTACGTATTAATTATTAATCAGTTTTCTTCTTATCAGAACCATATCGAATGCATCAACTCCGCCGTCCCTGTTCAAATCGGCAAAGGCAAGCTGTTCCGAATTAAGTTCCTTTCTGCCCAGAACATATGACTGAATTATCAGCATATCTGCTATTGTAATTTTATCATCACGGTTTACATCGCCGAGATTTTCGGCATCGCATACCATGAAATTCTGTTCGACGAGACAGCAGGAATATCCTTCTGAATCTTCGGCGGTCAGTCTGTAGACATAAGACCCGCTTTTCAGACGGCTGAAAAGCAGTATATTATCAAAAGTTTTGATATTGTAATAATTGGAATCAGGATTTGCTTCGGCAGTATAAACCGGTGTTTCGCCGTCGGCTTCATAGATACCGCCGTGTACGGATTTAAGCGAAAATTCTGATTTTATTATTCCTCTTACTCTGAAAAGTTCACCTTTGAGCATGAGATTATTAAGAGTACCAGTATCATTAAGTTCTATACCGGAGACTTTTTCTTCGGCTTTCTGGATATATTCTGTTGAGCAGAATCCTGAAATTCCGTTGTATTCAACGTGTGCCCATTCTGAATCGGCTTTAGTGACAACAAATTCGGAATCGGGGTATAATTTTCCGACCGCTTTATATTCCGAACCGTGACCGCTTCTTATATTCAGATATGTATCAACATTTTTTGTTACATAGATGCCGGCATATTCTTCCGAGCATGAACACTCTGTTATTTCCGGAACATCGGCATAACTGAACGTGAAATATGTCAGAGGGTCATAATATGTAATATCAGGCCAGCCGTTGATAAGTGTGTCGCAGATTCCGAAATGTACATGGTTTCCGGAAGATGTTCCGGTACTTCCTACAAAGCCGATAACATCGCCGGAACTTACGGACTGACCGGCACTGACATTAAGTCCGGAGCAATGGGCATAGAAAGTATATATTCCCTGAGCCTCGTGCCACAGGATAATAAGATAGCCGTAATCGTTCATATATCCGGCGGAAACGCATTCGCCGTCGAGAGAGGCGTATATATTTGTGCCGTATCCGGCAGGAATATCAATAGCATTATGACCGTAATTGTAGATATTTCTGTTCGGGTCGAAATATGTAGTGATTTCCTGATATTCTTCTTCCACAGGCCACAGAGCATCGACAGTTGCTGAGGCTGACGGAATATTCATATGTGAAGCAGGGGAGAAAAGAACTCCCAAAGCACACAATCCGGCGGCAAGTTTACGGGTAAACGTAAGAATCACAATCCTTTCTGAAAAGCCGTGAGGCTTGTCTTTGAGACGAGTTTATTTATTAATATGCTTTGCCCCAGTAAACCATATGCTTTGCGGGTTTTCCGCAGCATACGCACACACCGGCTATTTTTTCCTGCTGTAACGGAATACAGCGTGAACCCACGCCGGTTTTTTCCTTGACTTCGTCTTCACAGGCTTCATCTCCGCACCACATTGCCTTGATGAATCCGTCGCCTTTTTCAGCAAGAGTGCTGATAATTTCGTCCATATTCTCACAGGCATAAGTTCTGTTCTCCTGATTTTCGAGAGCCTTATTGAACATACCGTCATGAGCTTCCGAGAGTTTCTGAACGGCAGCGGTTTCGAGGTTTTCGAGAGAGACAATATTTTTTTCGCCGTTCCAGCGTGAAGCGATAACGCACTGACCTGCTTCAATATCTTTCGGACCTATTTCGACTCTTATCGGAATGCCTTTCATTTCATATTCAGCGAACTTCCAGCCGGGTGAATTTTCGCTCTTGTCAAGTTTCACACGGATTCCGGCAGCAGCGAGACGGTCGGCGAGTTCCTGAGCTTTTTCGAGAACTCCCTCTTTATGCTGTGCAATCGGGACGATAACCGCCTGAACCGGAGCAACGGCAGGCGGAAGAACAAGACCGTTATCATCGCCGTGAGTCATTATTACTGCACCGATAAGACGGGTTGTAACGCCCCAGCTTGTCTGATGAGGGAATACACGTTTATTTTCCTTGTCGGTGTATTCGATGTTGAAAGCCTTGGCGAATCCGTCGCCGAAGTAGTGGGAAGTACCGGCCTGTAAAGCTTTTCCGTCGTGCATAAGAGCTTCGATAGCATATGTTGAGACAGCACCGGCGAATTTATCGCTTTCGGTTTTTTTGCCTTTTACTACGGGCATTGCGAGAGCTTCCTCGCAGAACTGAGCGTATACGTTCAGCATTCTTTCTGTTTCCTCAACGGCTTCCTGAGCGGTTGCGTGAATTGTGTGACCCTCCTGCCAGAGAAATTCACGTGAACGCAGGAAAGGACGGGTAGTTTTTTCCCAGCGTACAACACTTACCCACTGATTATAGAGTTTCGGGAGGTCACGGTATGAGTGAACGATATTTGCATAATGTTCACAGAAAAGCGTTTCCGAGGTAGGGCGTACACAGAGGCGTTCCTCAAGCTTTTCGTTTCCGCCGTGAGTAACCCACGCAACTTCGGGAGCGAATCCCTCAACGTGGTCTTTTTCTTTCTGGAGGAGGCTTTCGGGGATAAACATAGGCATACACACATTTTCGTGACCTGTAGCCTTGAACATATCGTCGAGTATTTTCTGAATGTTTTCCCATATGGCGTAACCGTAGGGACGTATAACCATACAGCCTTTGACGCTGGTATATTCAACGAGTTCGGCTTTTTTGCAAATATCGGTGTACCACTGTGCGAAATCCTCATTCATAGAGGTAATGGCAGTGACCTTTTTATCTTTTGCCATGAAATCAATCCTTTACTTAAAATTAAGAAATAAAAAAATATCAAATCTGATTTATTATAACATTTTTTTTAATACTTGTCAATGGTAATCCTGACCGGTTTTTTTATATTCGTTCTGAATCATATTAGATTAATTATATAATTTTCAGATATAATTCAGGCTTTTGAGAGCGAAAAGCCACGCAGTAAGCGTAAATGCAGAGCATAGCGTTGTAAGCATTACAGCGAAGGCGGTAATTATTCCTTTATGACCGAAATTTTTTGCCATAACGAAACAGTTTCCGGTCGTTGCACTTCCGAGCATAACGAGTATAGCAATCAGTTTTTCTCCACGGAATCCGAGATAAACAGCGACGGGCAGGAAAATTCCGCACAGAAGTATCAGCTTGATAAATGTGATTCCGAGCGTTACTGGAAGTCTTCCTTTAGCCTCGCTTGTTTTGAAAGAAGCCCCGAGAGCTATAAGCGAAAGCGGAGTTGACATATTTCCGAAATACGAAACGGATTTCTGAAGTATAACCGGCTGAGGTATACGCAGAACAGACCACACCGTGCCGACAGCAATGGCAAGTATAATCGGATTTGTTGCTATTCCTTTGAGAGTATTCAAAAAAAGTTTTTTTCCGTTTCCTTTTTCATGGGGAGCGGTCAGGGAAAGAGCGGTCACGGCGACTATATTGTATATCGGTACTGTTCCGGCAATCATAAGAGCAGCCATTGCGGCTTCTCCGTAGATATTTTTAACGAACGCTATACCAAGTACAGCCGCCGAACTTCTGTAAGATGCCTGAATTATTTCTCCACGCTCGCATTTATCCTTATGAATCAGCGAATATGTAAAAGCTATTCCCACGCTTATAAGAGTTGCGGTAATACAGAAAAGCACAAATTTTGTATCCCATACGGAACGGAAATCAGCGGTTGACAAATCTTCAAACAGAAGTGCCGGAAGTGTGACCGTAAAGGAAAATTTATTTATTTTTTCTGTGGTATGCTCATCAAAAAGATTAATCTTTCTGAATATATATCCGAACACCATCATAAGAAATACGGGTATAGTGGCATTCAGTGAGAATATGAGATTTTCGGCAAACAAGTTAACATCTTCTTTTTTTATGATTTTATTTTATAATTCAGAATATATCTTTTTTATTTCGGATATGCCTGCGCACGAGAACAAATATCATAATAATCACGCAGAAAATAAGAAATACCGGAACTATCCATCTGTTGGAACTTTCGTCTTCAGCGGATTTCATTTCCGTCCACAGATTCTGCATAAGAAGATTTGCTTCGTCGGAAAGATTGACGAAAACCGTTGTCTTATCTCTTATAAAATCCTGATTCGGATAAGATACTGTACTGTTGCGGACATCTTCATCAAGCATTTCATAAGCTGCCTGATGAGGTGTGGAATAGCATATATAATCAATGTTTGAATATGCAATGTCAGGCTCACACATAAAATTGATATACATTTCAGCGGCTTCCTTCTGCCTTGCCGATACCGGAATACACATAGCATCTATAAAAAGATTCGTACCGCTTTTAGGAACTACAAAATTAAGGTCTTCGTTTTCGTCCATTATAGTGAGAGCATCTCCGGCATAATACGGAGCTATAAGGGCATCGCCTGCTCCCATTTTATCGAAAATTTCGTCCATGACATAGCCCTGAACTATTTTCTTCTGATTTTTCAGCTTATACGCCGCCTGTTCGAGTTCGTCTTTATCTTCGGTATTTATGGAATATCCGAGCATTATTTCCGAAATAGCGAAAGCATCACGGGGATTGTCAAACATAAGAATCTGGTCTGCATAATCCTGATTCCAGAGCAAATCCCAGTCAATATCTTCCGGTGCAATATCTATCATTGTGGAATCGTATATTATTCCGACAGTTCCCCACGTATACGGCACGGAATAGGCATTCTGAGGGTCATAGTCCTGACAGCGGAAATTTTCCATAATATATTCAAAGTTCGGAATATTCCCGAAATTGAGGGGCTGTACCATATTTTCCCTAATCATTTTACTAATCATATAATCTGACGGGATAATAACATCATACGAGGCAGCACCGCCTTTGAGTTTGGCATAAAGTTCCTCATTGGTTGCGAATGTTGTGTAATTTACTTTTATTCCGGTCAGCTTTTCAAATTCGCTGTTTACATCGAGAGTTCCCTCGTCTGCGCCTGTTGATATGTATTCGCCCCAGTTATAGACATTTATCGATATTCCGGCATCTTTGAAACGGGTGTAATAATCTGTATCGGCGATTGTAAGTGTCTGTCTGCTGATTTCCTCATCTTCGTCTGTTCCGGATTCGTCGGAAGCCGTACACGCCGTAAGCATCGAAACACCAAGAACCGCCGTAACAGATACGGAAAATATATTTTTTATCAAGTTCATTCTCATGCCTCCCTGCGTTTCTGCGACCTGTTTTCAATCACATTCTTTACGATAAGCACAATTACAACAGCTATGAAAATCAGGGTTGAAAGCGCATTTATTTCCGGCGATACCTTTCGTCTTGTCATAGAATATATTGTTATGGGAAGTGTCTGCGATGTAGAACCGCTTGTAAAATAGCTTATAACAAAATCGTCAAGCGAATATGTAAACGACATGAGAAATCCGCTGACAACTCCGGGCATGATTTCCGGCAGAACAACTTTCCGGAACGCCTTGAACGGACTACAGCCCAAATCCTGCGCCGCCTCATAGATATGCGGATTCATCTGATTGAATTTCGGCATCACATTCAGTATGACATACGGAACATCAAATGTTATATGTGCAATCAGGAGCGTAGCAAATCCGAATTCAAGATTCATGCGTGCCGCAAAGAACACAAAAAGAAGCATAAGCGATACACCGGTAACTATTTCCGGATTTATAATCGGCATATTTGTAACATTCATGACAACTGCTTTCGGGATTTTTTTCATATTGTTTATTCCGATAGCCGCAAGAGTTCCAAGCACTGTTGAAATTATGCTTGCAAGACAGGCTATAATAATCGTATTTACGAGAGATGATATTATTATCTTGTTATTGAACAGACGGACATACCAGTCAAGAGTAAATCCGCTGAATACACTTCTGCTTTTTGTTTCGTTGAATGAAAATACAATAAGAACAAAAATCGGTATGTACAGAAAAAAGAGTACAAGCGACATATATATTTTTCCTAATTTTTTCATGCCTGTTCCTCCTTACATAAGCACCTGTTCATCGGGGTCAAACTGATTCATTACTGTCATTATTACAAGAATAATAACCATAAGCACAAATGAAATAGCTGCGCCGAGATGCGGATTATAGGCATTTCCGAGGAACTGCATTTCAATGAGGTCGCCTATGAGAAGATTCGAGCCTCCGCCGAGCATACGGGAAATAATAAAAGTGGAAATTGCCGGTACAAAAACCATAGTAATTCCGGAAGTGATTCCGGGCATACTCAGCGGAACTATTACACGGAAAAGGGTCTGCACAGAACTGCACCCGAGGTCGTCCGCAGCTTCAAACATACTTTTATCTATCTTCTCCATTACGGAGTACAGCGGAAGTATCATAAACGGCAGATAATTGTATACCATTCCGAGAACCACAGCCGCAGAAGTATTTATGAGCTTGTACGGGCCAAGACCGACAAGACCGAGGATATAATTTATTATTCCGTTGTTTCCTAAAAGTGTCATCCACGCATAAGTCCGGAGCAGGAAATTCATCCACATCGGGAGCATTACTATCATCAGCATAGTGCCCTGTTTATGTTTTTCCATGCGTGAAAGTATAAATGCTACCGGATACGCAATCACAAGGCATATTGCTGTAGCAATCAGCGAAAGCCATATCGAGCGGACAAATATATTTGCATACTGTCCGACATCGGAAATATATTTTACAGTGAATCCGCCGTCATCATTTGTAAATGCAAAGTAGGCAATCATAAGCAGGGGAACAAGTATAAATACTATCATCCATACAAGATACGGTGCGGAAAAATATTTCAGTTTCATTTTTTTATTCCTCCGTTTTTCTCATAATGTGAATATCATCGGGTGCGATGTTCATTCCGACCATATTTCCGGCTGATTCGGCTTTTGTGGAATGTACTGTCCATGTATGTTCCTTGCCGTCGATTATCATTTCATAGTGAACACCTTTGAATACCACGGATTTTACAATACCTGTGAGTTTCGCCTTATCTGCCGGAATAATCTTCACATCTTCCGGACGTATGACAACATCAACTTTTTCTCCGGCATTGAATCCGCTGTCGACGCATTCAAATTTTTTGCCGTTAAATTCAACAATGAAGTCTTCCGGCATAGTTCCGCTGATTATATTGCTTTCGCCGATGAAATCGGCAACAAATGCGTTGACGGGTTCGTTGTATATATCAGTCGGCGAGCCAATCTGCTGTATAGAACCGTTATTCATAACAACAATGCTGTCGCTCATGGTAAGAGCTTCTTCCTGGTCGTGCGTTACGTATATGAATGTAAGTTCAAGTTCCTGCTGAATTTTTCGCAGTTCTATCTGCATTTCCTTGCGGAGCTTCAAATCAAGTGCGCCAAGCGGTTCGTCAAGAAGAAGTACTTTAGGGTGATTGACCAATGCCCTCGCAATTGCAACTCTCTGTTGCTGACCGCCGGAAAGTCTGTTTACGGAACGTTTTTCATATCCCATAAGATTCACGATTTCCAGCATTTCGCCGACTCTCCGGACTATTTCCTTTTCCGGAACTTTCTTGACACGCAGTCCGAAAGCAATGTTTTCGTATACGTTCAGGTGGGGAAAAAGTGCATATCTCTGGAATACTGTATTGACATTCCGTTTATGCGGAGGCATACCGTTTATACGTTTTCCCTCAAAAAGAACATCACCGCTTTTCGGCTCAAGAAATCCGGCGATTATTCTGAGCGTGGTAGTCTTTCCACAGCCCGACGGTCCGAGAAATGTAACAAATTCCTTGTCTTTTATGTCAAGGCTGATATTTTTGAGTATCTGTTCGCCGTCCTCAAATTCCATGATGATATTCTGCAAGCTTACAATATTTTCCATTTATTCAACTCCATTCGTATTTCTGAGAAAATCAGGTGATTTATAAAAAATCCAATACAATTATATCACAGTATAATATAAAATGCAAGAAATAATATGATTATTGTACTTATTTTCTTAAATATCGCACAGTTGACAAATCAGAAATAATGTGCTATACTATATAGGCGGTATATAATCTGCTTTAAAGCGATAAAGTACAAACGAAAGGATTTTTTTATTATGAAAGATGTTTCAAAACTTATGGACTACAGAGCCGATATTAAGGTTCTTGATGCTACTCTCCGTGACGGCGGTCTTGTGAATGATTTCCGCTTCTCCGATGATTTCGTGAAAGCTCTCTATCTTGCCAATATCCGTGCCGGTGTTGATTATATGGAATTCGGCTACAAGGGCGATAAATCAATGTTCGATGTTGATAAATTCGGCCCGTGCAAGTTCTGCGATGATGAATATATCCGTTCAATCGTAGGCGAAAATAATACCGACCTCAAAATCGCCGTGATGGCTGATGTCGGTCGCTGTGACTATAAAAACGATATTCACGACCGTTCTGAAAGCCCTGTAGACCTCGTGCGTGTTGCGACTTATCTCCACCAGATACCCACCGCTGTAAGCATGATTGAAGATGCTAAATCAAAGGGTTATGAAGTAAGCTGTAATATAATGGCTATTTCAAACGCCCGTGAGTCCGATATTGAGGCAGCTCTCGAAATTCTGGGAAAATCTCCGGTTGATGTGTTCTATATCGTTGACAGCTTCGGCTCGCTCTATCCGGAACAGATTGCACGCACTGTAAATATCTACAAAGAATACGCCGAAAAATACGGCAAAAAACTCGGAATCCATGCCCATAACAACCAACAGCTTGCCTTTGCGAATACTATCGAAGCCGTAGGCGACGGCGTTGACTGGCTTGATGCAACATACGCCGCAATGGGTCGTGGTGCCGGTAACTGTGCTATGGAACTTCTTCTCGGTTTCCTGAAAAATCCGAAATACAACGTTTATCCGGCTATCCAGTTCATCGAAAAATATATGCCGGCAGTCCGTGAAGCCGGTGCAGTATGGGGATATGATTTCCAGTATCTCATGACCGGTCTTCTGAATCAGCACCCACGTACAGCTATTGAATTCACAAAGCAGAAACGTACCGATTATTCTGAGTTCTACAAGGAAATTCTTGCACAGGAATAATAATATAAACAGCAAAAATGCTGTGCGGAAATTAATCCGTACAGCATTTTTTTAATGAACACACTTTTATATGTGGGGAGAGTTCACCATTGTGAATCTTATTTCGGCTTTGAATAAATCTCCGTCAACCGAAACCGTGAATTTTCCACCGCTTGCTTCCGTGAAGCTTTTTGCAATCGAAAGACCTAAACCGTTTCCGTCAGTAGTTCTGGATTCATCACCCCGTGTGAAACGTTCTGTTATTTCGTCGGGTGAAAATGTCATTTCATAAGATGCGATATTCTTTATTGATATTATACATTCGCTGTTTTCGCCTGTTACTGTCAGATATATACGTGTTCCGTCAAGTGAATATTTCAGTGCGTTGTCGATGAGATTCTGCAATACTCTGTACATACGCTTTCCGTCTGCCGTTATCAGTGCCGTTTTAATCTGTATATCTTTTCGGAGTTCATTTCCAGATGATTTTATTCTGTCCTCTGAATCCGCCAGAACCTGCTCCGTAAGAATAACCGCATCTATCTGCTCAAGATTGACATCTGTCCGGCTTGTAGCTTTTGCAAGGTCGAACAAATCCGCAACCATTATTTTAAGCTGTTCAGATTTCTGCTGAATTACTGTAACATAATCACGTGCAGAGGGTTCAAGTTCTTCCGAAGAAAGCAAATCAATATAACTTATGATTGATGTCAGGGGAGTTTTCAAATCATGTGAAACATTGGTTACCAAATCTATTTTCATGCGTTCTGATTTAATCTGACGGTCAACAGCGGTCTGTATTCCGGCAGAAATGTTATTAAGTTTTTGTGTAGGAACGTATATCAGCGATTTTTCTTCCTCTTTACGGCTGTTATAGTTACCGCTGTTCATATCGGATATATGACTGCAAAGTCTGTCCATTGCATTTATATCGCTGAGACTAAGATATACATATAATCCGACTATGATTATACTTCCTATTACAAATACGGCAAATTCTTCACAACCTAATCCGACAAGGAGTACAAAAAATTCAAGAATAAGCACAAGTACAAGGCGTGAAACGAAATTGCGGACGATTTTGTTGTTTTTCATCATTTCACGGCTTATTCTGGCATCTGAAATATTCTTACATAATTTTCCGAATCGTTCACGGATTACTGAAAATATTTTCTTTAACCTGACACACACGAATTTTGCACATCTTGTTACAAGAGATGTCCTGAATAAAGTTCTGCATTTTATACGTATTATTATACTGTTCATACAGATTGCGAATACAGCGAAAACAATACTGAATATTACTGAGTATATTATATATACTGTGTTTTCATCATAGTAATTTTTAAAAAATTTAGTAATATCATAATATTCCGCACCGTATATTATTCCGAAAAATACTGCCACGCCTGCAATAATAACAGGCAATTCCACAAACAGATTATCAAGACTACCTGTTACGAATTTCTTTTCCTTGATGCTGTAACCTCCGGCAGTCAAAAAATATATCATCAGCAGAAGTGCAATTGCAAATACAGGAATACAGTCAACCAGTGAGTGAACCATATCTATGTCAAAGGCTGATTCTTCTGCGATATAGTTTTCATATTCCGCAATTTTTCCATCATCAAGTCTTATTGATATTGTGAGAGACTGTTCCAGACCGGCTTTCTGTGAAAAATTCTCTGACTTTACTTTATGGAATCTGCCGTCATTGTAAACATAAATGCTTCCGTCTGTGATATTGTTTTCGGTTTCATAATAGACGTTTCCCAGTTCGTCATACATGATTCTGTTTACCGGATTTCCGTTTTCATCATATAAAACCGTGTTATCATATGTTTCATTGATTGTAAGTGTATCGTTATATCGTCCGTCATTATTTGTAAAAGCTGATTCAGGTATCGGAGTTGTGCCGTCGGTATTATAATATATAGTAGCTCCTTTTCCGTCTTTTACACTGTTCATACCGTCTGTATCGAAATCATAAACAGCTGTGCTTCGTTCCGGAATATCATAATATGTCATTCCGTAATTTGTTTCATACCAGTTGAAATTATATATAGAATATGACCAGTTGCACACTTCCGGTATGTCTATACAGTCCTCATATCTCCGGAAAGTATATTTATCATTTACAATTTCCTTGTCTGTGTTCGTAAATTCTGCATTGTCATAGGAAACGCTGTACACATAACCTTCGGGAGTATTTCCGGTTAAAGCAAGATTCCCGTTTGTATCCATACAGCCATATCGTTTGAGTTCAAAAATTGTATTTTCTTCCAGTTCTCTTGTTCCGGTAAAATTTCCGTTTTTGTCGCAGTTTCTGAGATACATAACGCCGATTATCCAGAGTTTGCGGTAAATCTCGTTAATATCCTCGCTGATTTGATATTTTGAAATTACATCATGATTATTATAGAAACGGTCGGCTTTGTTTGAGATTTTAAGAACGCTGAAAACACCTGTCACAACAAGTATACAGCTCACGATAAAAGCGGTTATCCTTGTTATTTTATGTTTTATTATCATTTTTTATTTCCCTGCCTTTCTATTTTGTAGCCTATTCCCCACACGACTTTGAGATAGCGTGGGTCACTCGGATTGATTTCGATTTTCTCACGTATATGCCGGATATGTACCATTACTGTATTTTCAACCGAATATGAATCCTCGTTCCAGATTCTGCTGTATATTTCTTCCGCCGAAAATATACGTCCTGCATTTTCCATAAGAAGTTCTGTTATTTTGTATTCTGTCGCCGTGAGTTTCACCGCCTCCCCGTCTGCATACACCTGTTTTTCGTCTCTGTCAAGAACAAGACCGCCTATTCTGATTACCGAACTTTTTTTCACGCTGTCAGCAGCTCCGAGACTAAGATAACGGCGGAGATTTGCCTGAACACGTGCGGTCAGTTCCATAGGATTGTAAGGCTTTGTGATATAGTCATCAGCTCCCATTGAGAGACCGAGGATTTTATCGCTGTCCTCGGATTTTGCAGAAAGTACAATTATCGGGATATTTCTTGTAGTGCGTATTTTCATCATAGCCGATAAGCCGTCCATTTTCGGCATCATTATGTCTATAAGTATCAGCTGAACATCGTTGTGTATAAGTTCGTCAAGTGCTTCGAGTCCGTTGTATGCCTTGCGGATTCTGTAACCCTCACGTTCCAGAAGTGCGGCTATGGCATTTACAATGTCGTGGTCATCATCAACAACAAGTATAGTAGTATTTTCGTTATTCATACAGAAAAAATCCTTTCGCTGTTCCACCGGAGTGTTCCACGTGGAACATTTGTAATTATAATATAATTACATTGTACTATATCACTTCCTTTATGTCAATATTATAAAGTTTATTTCTTATTTTTCATTTGCTGAATTTCTTATGATTTTCTTAAATTTTGATTTTGGATATTTTGAATAAATACAAGATTAAAAACGAAAAAAATATATATAAAGATACGAAATTCAAAAAAACTATTGACATTTCTGATTTTATGGTGTATAATAATTAAGTCACAGGCGGTAAAGCAGTGATAAAGATATGGCGGCATAGCTCAGTTGGCTAGAGTACTCGGTTCATACCCGATTGGTCGTTGGTTCAAATCCTACTGCCGCTACCATAGAGGCCCGTTGGTCAAGCGGTTAAGACATCGCCCTTTCACGGCGGAATCATGGGTTCGATTCCCGTACGGGTCACCAAAAAGAAAAGCAGTGTTTTTCACTGCTTTTTTTATATGTAAATCATGTATAAGAAATCCGGCATATGTTTTCAAGCATACGCCGGATTTTTGATACTATATTGTTATTATTCTTCGGGCATATGAATTTCACCGACAATCGGGAGCGGGTCAACGCCCTGACGTGTATAATAATCTGAAAGAGCCGAGCGGACAGCCTGTTCAGCGAGTACGGAACAGTGTATCTTTACAGCCGGCAGACCGTCAAGAGCATCCACAACAGCGTCGTTTGTGAGCTTGAGAGCATCATCGATTGATTTTCCCTTGATGAGTTCGGTAGCCATTGAAGAAGTCGCAACGGCAGCGCCACAGCCGAATGTCTTGAATTTGGCATCTGTAATGATACCGTCATTGATTTTGAGATACATTTTCATAATATCTCCGCATTTTGCGTTACCGATTTCTCCCACGCCGTCGGCATCGGGTATTTCGCCGACATTACGGGGATTTGAAAAATGGTCCATAACCTTTTCACTGTACATCATAATATATCATACTCCTTTGTAATTCTGTTATTTTATATTATTCGTATTTTTCGCCTTTCATCATCTTTTCCCACACGGGAGACATGGAACGAAGGCGGTCAACGACTTTCGGGATAACTTCGAGGATATAATCAACATCTTCATCTGTAACATCTTCTTCAATAGAAAGACGGAGCGAGCCGTGAGCTATTTCATGTTTAAGACCGATAGACAGCAGAACGTGTGACGGGTCAAGAGAGCCGGAAGTGCAGGCAGAACCGGAAGAAGCACAGATTCCGTACATATCAAGCATAAGGAGAAGTGATTCACCTTCAATTCCCTCTATGGAAATATTCAGATTTCCGGGAAGACGCTTGTCCCTGTCGCCGTTGAGACGGGTAAAGGGAAGTTTCAGGATTCCGTCAATAAGCCGGTTGCGTCGTGGTGTAATAATTTCGGCTTTTTCGGTGATATTTCTGCACGCCGATTCAATGGCAACACCGAGACCGACAATAGCAGGAACATTTTCAGTTCCGGCACGTTTAGCCCGTTCCTGACCGCCACCGTGAATAAGATTCGGGAGGGAGATTCCACGGCGGACATAGAGTGCGCCGATACCCTTTTGGGCGTGGATTTTATGACCGGAGAGGGAAAGCATATCGATTCCCTGTTTGTGAACATCAATTTCCACGTGACCTACAGCCTGAACGGCATCGGTATGGAATAGAACATTTTTTTCCCTGCATATTTCAGCGATTTCATTGATTGGCTGAATAGTACCGATTTCGTTATTTGCGTACATGATAGTTACAAGGGCGGTATCTTCACGGATAGCACGGCGGACGTTTTCGGGGTCGATGAGACCTTTTTCGTCAACCGGAACGTATGTTACTTCAAAGCCCTGTTTTTCGAGATATTCGGCAGTATGCAGAACAGCATGATGTTCAAATACAGAAGTTACTATGTGTTTTTTGCCTTTTTTTGCGAGCCGTTCGGCAGTTCCCTTGATAGCCCAGTTATCGGATTCTGAACCACAGCTCGTAAAGAATATTTCATTCGGGAATGCACCTATTGCAGAGGCGACTTTTTCACGGGCAATTTCAACATCACGCTGAGCATTACGACCAAGTTCATAGATGCTTGAAGCGTTGCCGTAAGCTGTTGTGAAATGGGGAAGCATAGCGTTGAGAACTTCCTCAGAAACGGCGGTAGTAGCAGCGTTATCGGCATAAATAAATTTTTTTTCCATTTTTAAAATCCTCGCTTATTTTGAAAATATATCACGCTGTTCGACGGCGAGTCTGTCACAGCGTTCGTTTTCGGGGTGACCTGCATGACCTTTGACCCAGTTAAACTGAACATCATGTTTTTCAAGGAGAGGCAGGAGTTTTTCCCATAAATCCACATTAAGGGCAGGTTTTCCGTCGGATTTTTTCCAACCCTTTTTTTTCCATGAGTAGACCCATTTTTTTGTTACGCTGTCAACGACATATTTGCTGTCTGTGGTCAGAATAACACGGCAGGGTTCTTTGAGGGCGGAAAGACCAGCAATAACGCCCATAAGTTCCATACGGTTGTTAGTGGTATACGGTTCACCGCCAGAGAGTTCCTTTTCGGACGAACCGAAACGGAGGATAGTTCCATAACCGCCTGCACCGGGATTCCCACTGCATGCACCGTCGGAAAAAATTTCAACAGTTTTCAAATATATCCTCCTTTTTAAATGATAGCAACTTACAATATAATTATACCCTTATCAGTTCAGGAATATTGTAAATGTTTCCCAATGGAAACTGCAATTTCGTTATTCTATACTAACTAAATCAGCATTGGGATAATAATGAGCAAGAATCTGTTTCCAGTTTTTGCCTTCAAGAGCCATAGAATTTGCGCCATACTGAGACATTCCGACACCGTGACCGAATCCATGAGTTGTAAAAACTACATCATTTCCGTCAAAACTTATTTCAAAATCGGCGGAACGCAGACCGAAAGCGTCACGTATTTCAGAACCTGTTACGGTAATATCTCCGGCTTTGGCGGTAAGAACTGTTCCGGAATCCGAAACATCAACAATTTCAATCCATTTATGTGGGTCATCTCCGAGATTGACACCATCAAAAACTTTTTCGAGTCTGCTTTTAAAGAAGCTTTCAGTAATTTTTACTTCATCGGTATATCTCGGAGCTGAAATATCGCTTTTACTGTCCACGGGAATGAGATAATCCACAGCAGTTCCCCAGACATTTTCTGCACTTTCGGTGATACCGGAGGACATGGAATGAAAAGCGGCGATAATTGGTTCATCGTCGTATACGAGAATATAATCAAGAACATCATCAACAGCCGACGATATTTTTTCATAGTGAGTGCGGTAATTATCCCCGAAATACTGGCGTATCTGTTCATTTGTAAAAAATGCCT
This sequence comes from uncultured Ruminococcus sp., assembly GCA_947178575.1. Taxonomy (GTDB): domain Bacteria; phylum Bacillota; class Clostridia; order Oscillospirales; family Ruminococcaceae; genus Ruminococcus. The sequence continues at coordinate 32,017 of CAMWYX010000005.1, forward strand.
GATATTTGTTTGGGTCGTCGGAGAAATCGGCATTTCCGAGAGCGGAATCAGGATTTTCATTCTGAATATTCCGCTGACGTTCGGCGTATGTATGAGCGGCGACGGCTTGTGCCTTGAGGGCTTCGGGTTCAAATGATGCCGGCATTTCGGCGGCAACAGCTCCAATAACATAATCACGTACAGAAACTTCGTCTATCTGACCGGTTTCGCAGTCAAGAACAAGATACGGCTTGTCTGATGATTCTTTAAAAACAAATTCCCTTAGAGTGATATTTTCTGAATCCGACACAGAATCGGGTACAGAATCAGATACAGAAACAGGCACATCTGATTTCGGAGCAATAAGCACGGGAACAGCCGGAACAGCTGTGGTGGCTACAAGAAAAAATGCAAATGATACAAAAGATTTCATAATACCTCCGGTATATTTAATAAACAAATTTACAATATTTCAATTTTACGGACTGTTTTCAGATTTCACTGTATTATCACAAAATATTCACATTTATCACGGAAATGCGATTGACATAAAGCGGAATATGGTGTATAATTATTACTGAACTAATTTAAGGAGTGATTTTTATGCCGTCAATGAATATCAGTATTAAAAATTTATGCAGGGAACTTGCAGAAAAGAACGCTATCGCACCAAGATTATATGAAAAATATCACGTAAAACGTGGACTTCGGAACAGTGACGGCACAGGTGTTGTTGCAGGTATCACAAATATATGCAACGTACACGGATATGTGCTGAATGAGGGAGAAGTCGAACCTATTCCGGGTGAGCTTATCTATCGTGGATATAACATAAACGACATCGTGAATAATGTTGAAGCTGAGGACAGATTCGGATTTGAAGAAATCGTATATCTTCTTATAATGGGAAAACTTCCGACAAGGGACGAACTTGAATCATTCAACACAATACTTTCTCTCGGACGTGACCTGCCGTCCGGATTCGTTGAAGATATGATACTCAAAGCTCCGTCAAAAAATATCATGAACAAGCTGTCACGTTCGGTGCTTGCACTTTATTCATATGATGAGGAATGCGAAAATAAATCGCTTGAAAATGAAATGAGAATCGCAATAAGTCTCCTCTCAAAGCTGCCTGTTATAATGTCAAATGCGTATCAGGTAAAACGCCGTGTATTCGATAATCAGAGCATGATTATGCACCCTATAAACTACGAGGAAAACACAGCACAGACTATACTCTCACTTCTGCGGACTGACAGACAGTACACAAAAGAAGAAGCTCAGATGCTTGATTGTCTGCTTATGCTTCAGGCTGAACACGGGGGCGGAAACAACTCCACATTTACGTGCAGAGTGCTTACATCATCAGGAACAGACCCGTATTCAGCATATTCATCGGCGATATGTTCTCTTAAAGGACCTCGTCACGGCGGAGCTAATATACAGGTTATAAATATGCTGGACAATTTCAAAGCCAACATAAAAAACTGGGAGAACGAGGGCGAAGTCGCTGATTATATGCGACGTACAATACGCAAAGAAACAAATGACAAATCCGGTCTTATATACGGAATGGGACACGCTGTATATACTATTTCCGACCCCCGTGCTGTAATCCTTAAAAAGAAGGCTTTTGAACTCGCAAAGGGCAGGGAGATAGAGGCAGAATTCAGACTTCTTGAAACAATCGAGCGTCTTACTCCTGAGATATTCAGGGATATGAAAGGCAGTGAAAAGTGTATGTGTGCCAATGTCGATATGTATTCCGGTCTTGTTTACCGTATGCTCGGTATTCCGGACGAGCTTTTCACGCCTCTTTTTGCTGTTGCAAGAATGGCGGGCTGGTCGGCTCACCGTATGGAAGAAGTAATTACCGGCAACAGAATAATACGTCCGGCATATAAACCGGTTTCAAAACGTCTTGAATATGTAAAGCTTGACAGCAGGGATAATGGATAAAAATAACATAAAGTCTGTTTGTTTCCTGTCCGGAAAGCTTTTCAGGATTTCCGCAGTCTGTTCGGCGGTACTGTTTCCGCTGACAGGCTGTACATTCGGAGCAAATATAGATATGCTTATGACTCCGCCTAAGTTGAGTATCGAACAGGAACAGATATACAGTGCGCTGACAGATGCCGCCGGAGAATCCGTAAGCCTTAAATATCCCAAATCCGGAAAATATCTGTCCGCTTTCATAGTTGAGGATATAGACGGAGACAGTCAGAATGAAGCCGTTGTGTTTTATGAGAAAAAAGGTCTTGCGGTTACGGAAAATACGCTCAGAATAAATATTCTGGACAGGAGCGACAACGGAACATGGCGTTCTGTCTATGATATGGCGGCTGAAGGAACTGAAATAGAAAGAGTTATGATTTCTCGGCTTGGCGAAAATGAAAGAGTTAATCTCATAATAGGAACAAGCTTTGCCAATCGTCTTGATAAAACAGCAACAGTCTACAGTTACAACAACGGCATACTGGAACGCACTTTTTCGGAATCTTATTCATTCCTCGATGTAACTGACCTTGATACCGACGGTAAAAATGAATTTCTGCTTCTTAAAGGTGCGTCAGGCGATACAAATGCCTCGGCACAGGCATATAAGCTTGACGAGGACGGCAGATACAATAAATATTCGGTTGACCTCAGCTATAATTTTCCGGAGTTCGACAGCGTGCGCTATGGCATTATCAACGGAATAAACGGTCTTTATATAGATGCGGTTTCCGGAAACGGACATATACAGACCGATGTCGTCTATATGGACGGCGACGGTATGAAACGTCTTTTTGCAGATTCCGGAGAATCAAACGGAACTCTCAGACCGTCAGGATTCAGCACCTATGATGTGGACGGAGACGGAACACTTGAAATTCCGGTACAGACAATAGCACTCGGCTATGAGGAAATGCCGGAAAGCGAACAGCTGTGGCTTACCGACTGGACAACAATAACGGAAAAGGGCAGGGGCGAAAGAAAATATACTTCATATTACAGCGCAGGCGACGGATATGTATTTATTTTTCCGGAAAAATGGAAGAATAAAGTAACTGTCCGCCGTGATGCCATAAATGATGAAATAGTAATATGTACATATGATAATGAAAAAATGGGACAGGAGCTTCTGAGGATATACTGTGCCGAAGATGATGCTTCTCTTGAGGACAGAACAGCTTCCGGATATATATTGCTGAGAACACGGGGAGAATCGGCATATCTTGCATATGTTCCGCAGAATGACAACAGCGGATTGAATATAACTCAGTCAGAGGCGGCAATATGCTTTACAGCACTTCCGCTCTGAACCGGCAGGAGGAACTTAAAATGAAAAGAATACTGATTTGCGAAGACGAAGATACAATAAGAGAATTTGTTGTTATAAATCTTAAACGTGCAGGCTATGATGTTGTAGATGTAAACTGCGGTGAGTCTGCATTGAAAACATTTGAATCCGAACACGGCAATTTTGATATAGTTCTGCTGGATATAATGATGCCTGGTATCGACGGTTTCACGGTATGCAAGAAAATCCGTGAAAAAAGCTCCACTATCGGGATAATCATGCTTACGGCACGGACACAGGAAATGGATAAGGTCAGCGGTCTGATGATAGGTGCGGACGATTATATAACAAAGCCGTTTTCGCCCTCGGAGCTTACGGCAAGAGTTGACGCAATATACCGCCGTGTGTGCATGAGTTTTATCAAGAACGAAAAACTTTCCGTTATAGAGAGCGGGCCGTTTGTTCTTAATCTCAAAAGCCGTACCGTAACAAAAAACGGTTCGCCGATTGAACTCACACAAGTGGAATATCAGATTCTTGAATATTTCATGAACAACAAGAATACTGCTCTTGACAGAGCAAGTATACTCAATCACATATGGGGCGAAAGCTATTACGGCGATGACAAGATAGTTGATGTAAATATAAGGCGTATACGCATGAAAATCGAGGAAGAACCGTCAAGCCCCAAGTATATCATAACGATATGGGGATACGGCTATAAATGGAATGATATGCAGTAATGGCACGTAAAAGTATCACGAAACGCTGGATATTCAATAATCTCGGTGTTATTGTTCTTGCACTGATAGTTATTTCACTTGTGGTAATTTATGCCATACAGAGCTATTATTATAATTCAGCAAAACAGTATCTCGTATCGAAAATAAACGCAGTCACAAGTGTACTGAGTATACATTCTCAGGACAGTTCAACGAATTTTTCGGCTCAGGTTCGCAATATGCTTGAAACTTTCAATGAGAAGGACAAAATCGAACTCATGGCGATAAATTCAAAGGGTAGAATAGCTCTTACATCATCGGGATTTTCTCCGGAGGACGATTCGTTTATGCCGGATTATGATGATGCTATGGAGTCAGGCGAGGGAAGCTATATCGGCAGACTTGCCGGCGGAGAAAAAATACTTGCGGTATCTGTTCCGCTGTCGTCTTTCAATAATGAATACAGCTCTGTGCGTATGGTTACGTCGCTTACGGCGATAGACAATACAATCAAGGGATATATATTATTCGTTACGGCGGTGTGTACGGCGATAATATTGATAATAGTGATAATGGGACTGTATTTTGCCGGTTCGATAGTAAAACCTATCCGGCAGATAAGCAATATAACACGTAAATTTGCTATGGGTGATTTTTCTGTCCGTATCGAGAACAACACAGAGGACGAAATCGGCGAACTCTGCACGGCTATAAATCATATGGCAGATGAACTTTCATCAGCCGAAGCAATGAAGAACGAGTTTATTTCATCTGTTTCGCATGAACTCAGAACTCCTCTTACAGCGATAAAAGGCTGGGCGGAAACTCTTATGGTTGACGGCGGAGAAAATCCCGATACCATGAAAAAGGGTGTCGGAGTTATTGTCAACGAGACCGAAAGGCTTTCGCAGATGGTTGAGGAACTCCTCGACTTTTCACGTATGCAGAACGGACATTTCACATTGCAGAATGCAACTCTTGATATACTTGCTGAACTCGGTGACGCAGTTCTTATCTACAGTGACAAGGCAAGGCGTGAGAGAATCGAAATAATTTACGATGAACCGGAAATGCTTCCGTTTGTATTCGGCGATAAAAACCGTATACGTCAGGTATTTATAAATGTTATCGACAATGCGGTGAAATATTCCTCCCCTGGAGATGTAGTCACAATAACCGCCAGTGAAAAAGACGGAATGATAAAAGTTTCCGTGGCAGATACAGGGTGCGGAATCAAGGAATCGGATTTGGCAAAGGTAAAGACAAAATTTTATAAAGCGAATCACACACGGCGTGGCTCGGGAATCGGACTCGCTGTTGCCGATGAGATAATCGCCATGCACGGCGGAAAACTTGACATATCAAGTCAGGGCGAGGGACTGGGAACAACAGTTACAATTATTATCCCTGCAAAAAGCAACAAATAATATTTTTTAAAATCAGGATATAAAAATATTACAGGAGAAATATTACAATGAGCAGAAATACACCGGAATCAGGTGAAAAATTTAAATCTAAAATCGGCGGACAGGCACTTATTGAGGGAATAATGATGCTCGGACCGTCAAATGGAGCAATGGCGTGCCGGCTTCCGGACGGAACTGTCGATATCGAAATATGGGAGGAAAACAGCGGAAAAAATGCTCCGTGGTACAGAAAGACTCCGTTTATACGGGGCTGTTTCAATTTTGTATCGTCTCTTGTGAAAGGATATAAATACACCATGAAATCCGCCGAAAAACAGATGACGGAAGAAGAATCCGAAAACAGCAATGATGAAAAACTTTCGGAAAAGGCATTCGGCATTATAATGATTATTGGTTCTTTTATCGGGGTAGCTCTGGCAATGGGATTGTTTTTCTTTCTGCCGAAGTTTCTGACAGGACTTATTCCAAATATTGCAGATACCGGAATACTTCGTTCCGTTATTGAGGGAATCATAAAAATTGCTCTTTTTGTAGCGTATATGTGGGCTGTCAGTCTTACAAAAGATATAAAGCGTCAGTATATGTATCACGGTGCAGAGCATAAGACAATAGCCTGCCATGAGGCAGAACTTCCGCTTACCGTTGAAAATATCCGGAAACAGTCAAGATTTCACAAACGTTGCGGAACGAGCTTTATATTTATAGTCCTGATAATCGGAATATTTGTTATGTGCTTTGTTCCGAAAGGATTATTATGGTGGCAGCGTTCGATTATAAGTCTCTGCACACTTCCGCTTGTGGTAAGCATATCCTATGAGTGCATACGTCTTGCCGGAACATATGATAATATATTCACAAAGATTCTTTCTGCTCCGGGGCTCGCCATGCAGAGAATAACAACAAGAGAACCCGATGACAGCATGATTGAAATAGCAATAGAAGCCATGAAACCCTGTATACCGGAAGATAAAGAGGAAGATAAATGGTGAACCGTCTGGAACTCTACAGGAAATGTATTCGGGAACTCGAAAAGAATGATATTCCCGATGCGGAATTTGATACAGCGTGTATTTTTCAGGAAGCACTGAATGAAAAAAATCCGCTTTTCAGACCCGATGCCTCTGTAAGCCGTTCATGCGAACTAAGAATATTCAGCGATATTGAAAAACGCTGTAAGGGTATTCCGTTGCAGTATATCATAGGTAAATGGGATTTCTGGAAATATACTTTCAAAGTCGGCAAAGGGGTTCTTATTCCTCGTCCAGATACTGAAACCCTGATTGAAAACGTACTTGACATATGCAGAAAAAACAGTCTGAAATCGCCGAAAATTCTTGATTTATGTGCCGGAAGCGGTTGTATTGCAGTTACGCTTGATAAAGAAATCAACAGTTCTGTTGTTTATGCTGTTGAAAAATCAGAAAATGCATTCCGGTATCTTGAGGAAAATATACGGCTGAACAATTCAGGTGTAAAATCAGTAATGGCAGATGTACTTGACGTTAAAACAGCGGAGAATTTCAGGGATTTTGATATAATCGTATCAAATCCGCCCTATCTTACGGCAGAGGAAATGACAGAACTTCAGACCGAAGTCAGACATGAACCGGAAACGGCTCTTTACGGAGGAACGGACGGTTTTGATTTTTACCGGGGTATTACGGAAATATGGAAAAATTCGCTGAAAAAAGGCGGATATATATGCTTTGAATTCGGTATGGGACAGCACGAAGCAGTCGGGGAAATACTGAAATCACATAATTTCAAGGATATTATATACAGTCGTGACGGTGGAAAAATAATACGTTCGGCTGTGGGAAAGCTGGAGGAATAAAAATGGCTAAAAAAGAACTTAAAAGCAAACCGTCAGTAATAAGAGTAACAGCAAAGGAGGATAAGCAGACCGCACTTGAAAATGCATTGAAACAGCTTGAAAAAAAATACGGTGCAGGAGCTGTAATGCGTCTCGGCGAAACAAAGGTGATGAATGTAGATGCTATTCCTACCGGTTCGATGATGCTGGATATGGCTCTCGGAATAGGCGGTGTGCCTCGTGGACGTATCGTGGAGATATACGGTCCTGAAAGTTCAGGAAAGACTACCGTCGCACTGTCTATAATTGCACAGGCTCAGAAGTTTGACGGCGAAGCAGCATTTATCGATGTTGAACACGCTCTTGACCCTGCATATGCAAAATCTTTGGGAGTCAATATAGATAATCTTCTTGTATCACAGCCGGACAGCGGTGAACAGGCACTCGAAATCGCCGAAGCCCTTATACGTTCCGGAGCTATTGATGTTATTGTTCTTGATTCAATTGCAGCTATGACTACACGTGCCGAAATCGACGGCGAAATGGGTGACCTTCATGTCGGACAGCTTGCACGGCTCATGTCTCAGGCAATGAGAAAACTTACTGCTGCAATTGCAAAATCAAACTGTGTCGCAATATTTATCAATCAGATACGTGAGAAAATCGGAGTTATGTACGGAAATCCAGAAACTACTCCGGGAGGACGTGCGTTGAAATTCTATTCATCAGTAAGAATAGAAGTCCGCAGAGGCGAAGCTATTAAAGACGGCGGAATGATAGTCGGTGCAAGCACCCGATGCAAGATTGTAAAAAATAAAGTCGCTCCGCCGTTCAAAGAAGCAGAATTTGACCTCATGTACGGCGAGGGAATTTCACGTACCGGAGAAGTTCTGGATATGGCAGTAGACCTTGATATTATAAAGAAAGGCGGTTCGTGGTTCAGTTACGGAGATAAAAAACTCGGACAGGGACGTGATAATGTAAAGGAACTGCTCAAGAATAATCCTGACCTTATGGAAGAAATCGAAGAAAAGATTCTTGAATGCAAAGACGAAATTATGGCTCAGAATTTGATGAAAACTGACAGGAAAGAAAAGAGCAGGGCTGCAAAAGCAGCAGAAGAAGCTGTTTCAGGTAATATAAACAAAAGCCATGAAATTGACATTCTGGAAAATATAGACGAACAGTTCGACGAGTTCACACCGGCTGAATAATGAAAATAATATCAATAAGTCAGTACAAGGGTACGACATACGAGGTGGAAATTGACGGCGGACGGAAATTCTATCTGCATATTGACATAATAGCCGATTACGGTATCACAGCCGGTATGCAGATAGAACGTTCCGAACTGAAAAAAATAATATATGCTTCAAATTTCCGCCGTGCGTATCAGTATTCCCTGTACTGCCTTGACTACCGTGATTATTCGGCGGAGGAACTTTTTGAAAAACTCGTCAGAACATATAAAAATGAAACGCTGTGTCTTGAAGTAATAAGAAAACTGGCTTCGGCAGGTCTTATAAACGACAGACGATATGCGGAAAAGCTTGCCCGAAAATTTGTGGAAGTCCGTAAATACGGCAGAAAACGTGCGGAAAGCGAAATGCTCCGGAAAGGACTTGATTCGGAAACAGTCCGGAACGCCCTTGACATCTTTGAAGATGTCTGCACGGAAAATCTCAATGAACTTATAAATACAAAGTTCAGCCGTTTTCTTACGGACAGAAACGACAGAAAATCTACCGAAAAAGCAAAGAATGCACTTGTACGTCTGGGATATGGCTTTGACGAAATCAATACGGCAGTCAGGAATTACTATACAGAACATGAGGAGAGTTGAAAAAAATGGCAGTAAAAGTAGGAATGGTATCGCTGGGTTGCTCAAAAAATCTTGTGGATTCGGAGCGTATGCTCTATAAGCTGAAAAAAAACGGATATGAACTTGTGACAGAACCGGGAATGGCAGATGTGGCAGTAGTCAATACCTGCGGATTTATACAGTCGGCAAAGGAAGAAGCTATCGAAACTATACTCGAACTTGCGGCACTTAAAGCAGACGGAACATTGAAAAAAATCGTAATAACAGGCTGTCTCACAGAACGCTACAGGGAAGAAGCGGCAGAACTCTTTCCGGAAGCCGATGCAGTTATCGGAATCGGCAATAACAAGGATATTGTTGACATTCTTAACGAAGTCATGAGCGGAAACCGTGTAGTAAAATTCGCCCCGAAACTCGATGCGGAACTGACAGGAGAACGTATAATATCAACATTACCGTTTTTCTCATATCTTAAAGTAGCGGAAGGCTGTTCCAACTGCTGTACATACTGTGCAATACCGATGATACGTGGAAAATTCAGAAGTTTACCTATGGAGGACGTTCTTGCCGAAGCCCGTACCCTTGCGGAAAACGGCGTTACCGAACTCGTAGTCATAGCACAGGATACATCACGGTACGGCGAGGATTTGTACGGAAAATCAAAACTGCCGGAACTTCTCAGGGAATTGTGCAGAATTGACGGTCTTAAATGGATACGTACCCTTTACTGTTATCCGGAACGTATAACAGACGAACTTCTTGATACAATAGCTTCTGAGGAAAAACTTGTGAAGTATCTTGAAATCCCGATACAGCACTGTGACGGCGGAATACTCAGCCGTATGAACCGCTGGGGCGATGAGGAAAAACTTGAATCGCTGTTCAGGCATATCCGAAAAAAAATACCGGACGTCATACTCCGCACAACTCTTATAACAGGATTTCCGGACGAAACCGAAGAGCAGTTCAATAAACTTGCGGAATTTGTTCAGCGTGTAAGATTCGACAGGCTTGGCTGTTTTGCGTATTCCGCTGAAGAAGGCACAAAAGCTGCGGAATTTGAAAATCAGATTGATACACAGACAGCAATTCACCGTGCAGATATAATCATGGAACAACAGCTTGAAATAACCTGTGAAAATAATCAGAAGCTCCTCGGCACTGAACTTACAGCAGTCGTTGAGGGATATGACCGTTTCGGCGAATGCTTTTTCGGACGCACCGCTCTTGACGCTCCGGATATAGACGGAAAGGTATTTTTCACATCGGAAAAACCTCTGAAAATAGGCGATTATGTTAAAATCATAATAAATGATACACTTGATTACGACCTGATAGGAGAGGTGACAGGTAATGAATCTGCCGAATAAACTCACTCTTATGAGAGTATGTTTCATACCGTTTTTTCTGCTTTTCATGTATCTTGACATACCGTTTCATTATCTGATTGCACTTGTTATATTTGCGGCGGCATCGATAACCGATGCTCTTGACGGAAAAATAGCAAGAGCAAGAAATCTTGTCACAAATTTCGGTAAATTTCTTGACCCGCTTGCCGATAAGGTTCTTGTTATTTCTGCGCTTACTGTGTTTGTGGATATTCCCGAAATAAAAATGGGTGCAGTACCGCTGATAATTATAAGTTCCCGTGAATTTATGGTATCGGGTTTAAGACTTCTTGCCGCCGACAGCGGAATTGTTGTGGCTGCCGGAATATGGGGAAAACTGAAAACCGCATTCACAATGGTAACTATAATAGCTGCGATTTTTTGGTTGAGCATATCCAATGATTTCGGATTTACAGTTCCGGATATTGTTGCAGGAGCTGTTGACAACTGGATAATTCCGGTACTGATATGGATTTCCACGGCACTTACTGTCATATCCGGTCTTGTATATCTTAAAGGCTACTGGCATCTTATAGATACCGATAAATGATAAAAGAAAGGGTTGTTCATATGAAATGCTGTGCGGCACAGATAAAATATCTTGTGGCAATACGTGAACTTGCAGCTGAATCCGAAGATGTTAAAAGTGTTCAGATAGCTCGTTATTTAGGCGTATCACGTTCAAGTGTGAGCAAGACTCTGCGATGTCTTGCAAATTCCGGATTTGTATATGAAGATTTCTGCAACAGTGTTGTTCTTACTCCGGAGGGAAATGAAGCGGTAGGGGAGATATTCCGCAATTTCAATGATGTGTATATATTTTTCAGGCGGTTTCTCAGGCTTTCACATGAAGAAGCACATTCCCACGCTCTGACTTTTGTAACTACATATCCGGAGGATACCTGCGAACGGCTGAAAAAAATCGTCCGCCGGACGATTAACAAAAATAAATAATTAAAACCGCTGAGGAATTTTTATAATCCCCAGCGGTTTTTTTATCAGAAATTCAGTTTATCCTTTATTTTTTCAAAGAAGCTCTGACGTTTTGTGTAGTTCTTTTCTGAAAGCGACTCCTCAAAATTTTTCAGGAGTTCTTTCTGTTTTTTGGAAAGATTCTTCGGAACTTCCACGTAAATTTTAACATATTGATTTCCACGGTCGCTGCGGTTTATTTTCTTCACGCCCTTGCCTTTAAGGCGGAATACTGTGCCGGATTGAGTTCCCTCGCCTATAGGATAGCGGACATCTCCGTCAATTGTGGGAACTGTTATTTCATCTCCGAGAACCGCCTGACTGTAGGTAACAGGGATTTCGCAATGAATATCATATCCCTCACGTGAAAATATCGGGTGATTTTTTACCGATACATTCAGAAGCAGGTCGCCGGAAGGACCTCCGTTTATACCGCAGTCACCCTGACCGCTGAGGCGTATTGTCTGACCGTTGTCAATACCGGCAGGAATATCCACAGATACAGTTTTCTGAACACGTGTACGTCCTGTGCCACGGCATTTCTGACAAGGATTTTTGATAATCTTACCTTTTCCGGAACAGTGCGGGCATGGTCTTGTCGAGGAAATTGCACCGAGAGGAGTACGCTGAGTTGTTTTTATTGTGCCACGTCCCTGACAGTCCGGACATACTTCAGATGAACTTCCTGCACTTGCTCCCGAACCGTTGCAGGAATCACAGACCGCCATCCGGAATATTTTGACTTCCTGTTTCTTACCCTGACAGGCGTCCATGAAGTTTATAAGTACAGATTCCTGAATATCAGAGCCACGTTTTGGAGCATTGACATTTGAGCGTGAGCTATTTCCTGTAAAGCCGCCGAAACCTCCGAAAATATTCTCGAAAAGGTCGCCTATATCTCCGAATCCGCCCATGCCTCCCATACCGCCCATACCGCCGAATCCGGCGTTTCCGTCAACTCCGTCATGGCCGAACTGGTCATAGCGTGATTTCTTTTCGGGGTCGGAAAGAACTTCGTACGCCTCGTTTACTTCCTGCATCTTTTCAACGCACGAAGGGTCGTCAGGATTCAAGTCAGGGTGATACTCTCTTGCTTTTTTCTTATAGGCTTTTTTTATTTCGCTTTCAGAAGCACCTTTTTGCAATCCGAGGACTTCATAGTAATCTCTTTTATCTGCCATATGTTTATTCTCCAATCAAATCAAAACAGGATTCTGTCTGTAAATACCGCCAACCTATGCGGAGATACCGCATAGGCTGAAAGTAGCAAATATATAATCAGGACAAGTTATCAGACTTCAGTGAAATCTGCATCAACAACACCGTTATCATCAACAGGTGATTCGGCTTCTCCGCCAGCCATATTGCTGAACTGTGACGGGTCAATTCCCTGACCGTCGGGATTTGCCTGCTGATATATCTTTGATGAAAGGTCGTAGAATGCTTTCTGAAGTTCGTCTTTGAGTCTCTTTATTTCACTGTTGTTATTAGCTCCGATAGCTGATTTGAGTGCTGAACATTTCTGTTCTATATTGGCTTTCTCGTCGGCGGAAACCTTATCACCGAAATCGGCAAGAGCCTTTTCGCACTGGAATACGAGATTTTCGGCTTCGTTCTTTGCGTCTACTTCTTCTCTGCGCTTTTTGTCCTCGGAAGCGAACTGTTCGGCTTCCTTTACAGCCTTGTCAATATCTTCCTTTGACATATTTGTTGAAGAAGTGATAGTGATGTTCTGTTCCTTGCCTGTGCCGAGGTCTTTGGCTGAAACATGAACAATACCGTTCTGGTCAACATTGAAAGTAACTTCAATCTGAGGGATTCCTCTTGGTGCAGGAGCGATTCCGTCGAGCCGGAATGTACCGAGCTGTTTATTGTCACGTGCAAATTCACGCTCGCCCTGAAGTACGTTTATATCAACAGCAGGCTGATTGTCTGAGTAAGTTGAGAATACCTGAGATTTCTTTGTAGGAATTGTAGTATTTCTTTCAATCATTCGTGTGCAGACACCGCCGGCTGTTTCGATTCCGAGTGAAAGAGGCATTACATCGAGGAGAAGCAATCCGCCCTCAACATCACCGCTGAGAAGTCCGCCCTGAAGTGCAGCACCGAGAGCAACGCATTCATCGGGGTTGATTCCCTTGAACGGTTCTTTGCCGATAAGTTTCTTTACAGCTTCCTGAACGGCAGGAATACGTGAAGAACCGCCCACCATAAGAACTTTATTGAGTTCGGAAGCAGTAAGTCCGCTGTCGGAAAGTGCCTGACGTACAGGTCCCATAGTAGCTTCCACGAGGTCAGCAGTCAGCTCATTGAATTTGGCCTGAGAAAGTGTGAGGTCGAGATGTTTCGGAGTTCCTGTAGCATCAACAGTGATGAACGGAATATTTATATTTGAAGTAGTTGTTGAGGAAAGTTCAATTTTAGCCTTTTCGGCAGCGTCTTTAAGTCTCTGTGAAGCCATTTTATCTTTGGAGAGGTCAACGCCGTCTGTCTTTTTAAATTCTTCAATCATCCAGTTGATGATTCTCTGGTCAAAGTCGTCACCGCCGAGCCTGTTGTTTCCTGCTGTTGCAAGAACCTGCTGAACATCTTCGCCCATTTCGATAATTGAAACGTCGAAAGTACCGCCTCCGAGGTCATAAACCATAATTGTCTGGTCCTCTTCCTTGTCGATACCGTATGAAAGAGCGGCAGCAGTAGGTTCGTTGATAATACGCTTTACTGTAAGACCTGCAATCTGACCGGCATCTTTTGTAGCCTGTCTCTGTGCGTCTGTGAAGTAAGCTGGAACAGTGATAACAGCTTCCGAAACCGGTTCGCCGAGATAGGATTCGGCATCGGACTTGAGCTTCTGGAGAATCATAGAGGAAATCTCCTGCGGAGTATAGTTTTTGCCGTCGATAGCAACTTTATAATCAGAACCCATGTGTCTTTTTATGGAAGATATAGTTCTGTCATGATTGGTGATAGCCTGTCTTTTGGCTACCTGACCTACAAGACGTTCGCCGTTGTTTGTGAAAGCTACAACAGAAGGAGTAGTTCTTGCACCCTCAGCGTTAGCGATAACGACTGCGTTTCCGCCTTCCATAACGGCGACGCATGAATTTGTTGTACCGAGGTCAATACCGATAATTTTTCCCATAATAAATCTTCCTTTCTATAATAAGCCGGTGAGCTTTATTATACTATAAATGAGCACTCACCGTCATTTTGTATAATATCCCCGTTATTTATGCCGTTTCTGCAATCAAAAATGGGTTTATCATGTGAAATTACAATATAATCTTGTGTAAAGTGATGAAAACGCTCATTTATAGTTTGATATTTGTATTTCAATCTATAGATTAGCAGCATACCATATACCGTCATGAATAAGAATTTCCCAATCTTCATTATCATGTATAAATTTTATTGAAATCCAAGTATCAATATCATCTTCTGAATTTGTTTTTGAAATTTCTGATTTGATTTCAAGATTGCATATATCAAATATATCATGTTTACCAAAAGTACTGATTATATCATGATGTTCAACCAATAAATATTGATTAACAACAGGATATTTTCCATTTTCATCTGGCGAGTGGTCATCATAATATATTGGATTTGGCATATCATCTTCATTCAATTCAGCACTTTCAAAAAAAGAAATTTCTTTAGCTTTTGAAAATGGCTTAATACCATTTTTTGATTGCTCTGCTAATTGATTTATTGTACTAACAAGAGTTAACATTTCAATTGGTGTCATAAAATAACCTCTTATACAGCTACAGCGACCATAGCCGGACGTATGAGTTTATCGCCGAGTACGTAGCCTTTCTGGAAAACAGTGCATACATGACCGCTTGCGTAGTCAGTATTTTCAAGCTGCTGGACTGCATTGTGGAACTGCGGGTCAAATTCCGCACCCAGTGCATCAATTGCTGAAACATTCATGTCAGTCAGGAATTTCTGAAGCTGATTTGAAATCATTTCAAGACCTTTCCGGAAATTATCATCAGAGCATTCCACTTCAAGTGAACGCTCGAAGCTGTCGATAACAGGAAGAAGCTTTTCGATACATTTTGATGATGCAAAGCTGAAAGTTTCGGATTTTTCTCTTGCCGCCCTCTTTCTGAAATTATCATATTCGGCATAAAGGCGGACGTATCTGTCATTCAGACTGTCGAGTTTTTCTTCAAGTTCAGCTACAGTTGAAACCGGTTCGGATTCTGTTTCACTGCTGGCATCAGTGTTGTCAGTGATTTCGTTAATTTCCGTGATTTCTTCATCTTCGCTGCATACATTTTTTTCTTTCTCGTCCATATCTGCTCCTTTCTATAAATCGGGATTATCCGGTTCAATAATTATATTATCTTCGTCCTCAGACATAAGAGCAGAAATCTTATGTGTAAGGTATTCGACGTATGGAATAATTTTTTTATAGTCAACTCTCATAGGACCGATGATTCCGAGAGAGCCGGCATCATGTCCTTTTTTGCGGTATTTTGAGACTATCATGCTTGAATTTCCGATGGCGAAAGTACCGCCTGCTCCGAATTTTATCTGAATACCGCTGAAAGAATCTTCTATAAGGTCGGCGAGTTCGTTTTTATGTTCGATAAAGCGGACTACTTCCATTTTATTGAGTTCGTCGCACGAGAGGAGTTTTTCGCTTCCGCTTATATTAAACTGCTGATGTTTCAAGTCCTCGGAAAGTTCGCATATTCCTTTGACGAGGGGAGAGAGACTCACCATATAGGCAGAAACGGCGGTAATCATTTTATCGAGCATTTCTTCGGAAAGCTCGTCAACGGAAATTCCGCTGAGATTTTCGTCGATATAGTGTGTAAAGAAATCAAGTTGTTCATTGCTCAGGTCAAATTCCAACCGGCAGGCTTTGTTTTTGATACTTCCGTTTGATGTTATCAGGAGTATAACATACAGACGTTTTCCGGTGGGAATTACTTCAACCTTGGAAATAACTGAAAACCGAGGAGCTGAATTTGTTACTACGGCAGCGCACTGGGTAAGTTCTGTAAGTGCAGCTGCGGCATTCTGGATAAGCAGTTCTTCGGGGGTATCGTCATCTCCGAGAAGTCTGTCGAGGCGGATTTTTTCTTCCTGTGAAAGTTCAGGCAGAGTGATAAGTTCGTCTACATAAAGTCTGTAGCCGGCGTATGTTGGTATTCTGCCTGCTGATGTGTGAGGCTGTTCAAGGTAGCCGAGTTGTTCGAGGACAGCCATATCATTTCTGACCGTAGCGGCAGAAACCTTTATGTGTTCAAGTCTGGCGATAGTCTTTGAACCCACCGGCTCGCCTGTTCTGATATACTCGTCAACCACAGCAGCAAGTACCTTAAGCTTTCTGTCGTTTACGATAATCACAACCAGCTCCTTTCTTGACAGTGACAGCACCGTATGCTTGAGAGTGTTAGCACTCAATCAGTTCGAGTGCTAATAATAATTTACCACTATTATAACCATTTGTCAAGAGGTTTATTCGTGATTCGGCGTTTTGCATAAATTTTACATTATATCCGGCGATGTTTTGTGAATTAAAAATCTTTCTGCGGAGGTTTTGAATGGAAAATCTGAAAAATCTCTTGACTATTCAGATGATATGTGCTAAAATCATTATAAGCGGCTTAATCAGTCAGCTATAATGTTTATTTAAGGAGAAAAGATAATGGGCAGATATTTCGGTACTGACGGCTTCAGAGGAACAGCTAATGAAAATCTTACAGCAGACCATGCCTATAAGATAGGACGGTTTATAGGCTGGTACTACGGTGAACTCAAAAAACAGGCAGGAGACGATTCTCCGGCAAGAATAGTTATCGGCAAGGATACACGCCGTTCGAGTTATATGTTTGAATATTCCCTTGCGGGCGGACTTACTGCTTCGGGTGCAGACGCATATCTTCTCCACGTAACGACTACTCCGTCAGTGGCGTATATCGCAAGAACAGACCAGTTTGACTGTGCTGTCATGATTTCCGCAAGTCATAACCCGTACTACGACAACGGACTGAAACTCATCAACAGCAACGGAGAAAAAATGCCTGACGATGTTATCGGACTGATTGAGGATTATCTTGACGGCAAACTCAATGTTTTCGGCAAAGACTGGAATGAGCTTCCTTTTGCAACAGGTGATAAAATCGGACGTTCTGTGGATTATGTATCGGGCAGAAACAGATATATCGGGTATCTTATATCACTTGGAATATATTCTTTCCGTGGTATGAAGATTGCTCTCGACTGTGCAAACGGAGCAGCATGGAATATCGCACGGTCGGTTTTTGATGCTCTCGGAGCTGAAACACATATTATCAATGCTTCCCCGAACGGAATAAATATCAATAATAATGCAGGTTCAACGCATATTAATGTGTTGCAGAAATATGTGGTTGAAAATAATCTCGATGCCGGATTCGCTTACGACGGCGATGCAGACCGCTGTCTGTGCGTTGACGATAAGGGAAATGTAGTTACCGGCGACCATATACTTTACATTTACGGCAAGTATATGAAAGAAAGAGATAAGCTGATGAATAATACTGTTGTTGCAACAGTAATGAGTAATTTCGGACTTTTCAGGGCTCTTGACGATGCCGGAATCGGTTACGCCAAAACTGCCGTAGGCGACAAGTATGTGTATGAGTACATGAAAGCAAATAACTGCAGTATCGGCGGCGAACAGTCAGGACATATCATATTTGCAAAGTATGCTTCAACAGGTGACGGAATACTTACAAGTCTTAAAATTATGCAGGTAATAATGTCAAAAAAGAGAAAACTCAGCGAACTTGCTTCGGAAATGAAAGTATATCCGCAGGTTCTCGAAAATGTGAGAGTAAAAGATAAATCAGCTGCTCAGAATGACCCCGATGTTCAGAAAGCAGTTGAAAAGGCTTCGCAGGAACTCGGCTCTTCCGGACGTATGCTTGTACGTGAAAGCGGTACAGAGCCCGTTATAAGAGTAATGGCAGAAGCAGAAAATGAAGAAATCTGCCGTATGCACGTAAATAATATTGTTAATGTTCTTGCGGAAAAAGGTCACACAGTATAATATAAATCGTAGTAAAAATTGAGCAGAATACCGAAAAATAAAGGAAATTTAAAATATCTATTGACATTTGTTCTTTGATGTGATATTATGTATACGGACTGAAATGTCCGTATTCTAAAAAAATTACAGGAGGCAGAAATGGCAAAAAACGATGAACGTAATCTGAATATCACCATAAACAACAGTGAAAAAGAGGATTCTGAGGTAATAATCTCTATCGGCACGATACTGAAAAAACTGAAAAAGTATCTTGTTATATGGATTGTCGTTGCTGTTGTATTCGTAGGTGCAGCATTTGGATATTCAACTGTAACCACACATTCAAATAAGGCAGTGCTTACCTCACTTATAGGTTTTTCCTATGACGGAATTGAAAAGGGTCTTGACCCTAATGGCAGGTCGTTCGATATAAATACAGTAAAGAGTCCTGCTGTTATCGAATCTGCTCTTACAGAGCTCGGGTTTGATGTGAAAGACTTGGAAAATATACGCTCCGGTATATATTTCAGGTCAAGTATTCCGAAAAATGCTCTTGACAGATTTACTGTATACAACAGTATTCTGGAACAGGGTTCAAGCGGTTCAATCACAGCTGCTGAAAGAGTTCTCGAAACTTCTTATTTCCCGACACAGTATACTGTATGTTTTGACTACAACGGAACAAGTCTGAGCGATGATGATGCAGTTGACGTATTTAATAAGATTCTTGAACGTTATAAAGAGTATTTCTATATCAGTTACGGATATAATACATCTCTCGGAAATGCCGTATCAGCGATAAGTTACAACGATTATGACTACACAGAAGCTATTGATGTATTCAGCAACAGCCTCAGTACACTGAGAAAATATATCAAGGACCTTTCAGACGAAGATGACAGTCGATTCCGTTCAACTGTTACAGGATATACATTTTCCGACCTTTATGAAGCTATAAATACAGTAGAAACTATTGACCTTGATAAGTTGTCCTCTTACATAACAGTAAATAATCTTACAAAGGATAAGGACGCATCACTTGCCTATTACGAGTACAGAATAAAAGCTCTTACACGTCAGAAATCGCAGCTTGAAGAACAGCTTGCCGCTTATGAGGATTCTATAAAGAAGTACGAGAAAGACCAGATAATCGTATTTGGAAACAATGAGGATACAAATACACAATCAAGTCTTGCTTCTGAACAGTATGACAAAATGTTTGGTGAAAAGAACGAAATCGCAAATCAGCTTGCAGAAACAAAGCAGCAGATAAATTTCTATAAAGAAAGACAGCAGGCTCTCAAGGGCAATACAGCGGGTTCAAAGGATATGCAGGAAAGAGCAGATGCTGATTTTGTCGCACTCAATGAAAAGGTTAATCGTCTTGTAGATTTGGTATGTGATACTTCTGAAGATTACTACAAGAATGTTACTTTTGCCAATGCTTACAATGTAATTGTTCCGGCATCAAATACATCATCTGACAAAATGGGACGTATCATAAACAATGCCAAGATGCCGGCTATTGTTCTCGAAGTTCTTGCTTTTGTTGCATACTTCGCAGTTGCCTTTATTGAGGCACTTGTGTGCGACAACCGAAAGAGAAAAGCGGCTGCCAACGCTGAAAAATCAGATGACGACAGCACTGATGAAGATAAAGACAACAAGAAATAATACATAATTTAAAGCCTGTTCACGTAATATTTCGGTGAACAGGCTTATAAGGCTGTTCTGAATAAAATCAGAACAGCTTTTTGATTTTGAATTCAATAAGCTTTGCTTGTTGTTATAAATTATCATAGGGAGAATGATTATGAGAAAAAAAATCAGAAGATTGACAGCATTTGTTTCGGCAGCCGCAATATGCACTGCGACATTTCCATACTGCGGAACTGTTACAGCCGTAGATGACTATAAGGTGCGTGACCCTTTCTTTAATTTCAGGGACGACTATAATTATTACGAGTCGGAGCATTTTCAGTTTATCTGGGGAAACAACGGAGCAGATTCATCACGTGTTACTCAGGAATTTCTTGAAGCAAATGCAAGAAATATGGAATCATGCTGGGACGTTTATATGAATGAGCTTGCAATGGCTCCGCCGTCTCAGTCCGTTGAGGAAAATCTCAGGGACGGAAACAATTACAAGACGAATTTCTATATTTCAGGAACAGGTCTTGAAGGAATGGCTGACGACTGGGCATATATGTCATGGGATAACGGAGGATTTGCGTATATGTTCTGCTGTGTTGATTCCATGCAGACAAATCCGCCGTCATGGGTTCTGCCGCATGAATTCGGACACGTTATGACGGCTCACCAGAAAGGCTGGAATAATAATAAATATTCATATGCATGGTGGGAGGCTATCGGAAACTGGTACAGGGAACAATATCTTTACAGTGATTATTCCAATGATAATACCGGTCACGGAACGGATTTCTTTGAAACGTACATGAAGAATATGTCATTTACTTTTCCATGTGGACGTGACTATTACGCATCATGGGCGTTTTTGCAGTATCTGACGGAAAATCCGGATAATCTTGACGGCTACGGTGCAGATTTCGTCAAGAAAATGCTTCAGGAGGGTCAGGTAGATGAATATCCTTTTGAGCAGGTTGAACGTCTTGCACCGGCTGACCTGAAAGAAACGCTCGGAATGTATGCAGCACATATGGCAGGACTTGATTTTGCAAACGGCGATTCATATCGTGCAAGACTGAATGAACTTCTTGAGCAGGGCGACTGGAACTGGCAGCAGATATACACAATGCTCGAACCTGTGGGAACTTCCGGAAATACATATGCAGTTCCGACAGAAAGAGCTCCGCAGTTTGCAGGACTTAATATAATTCCTTTGGAAGTTTCCGGCGATTTTACCGTTGATTTAAAAGGTCTTTCAAGCCTTGACGGTGCGGACTGGAGAGCCTGTGTAATACAGCAGAAATCTGACGGAAAATGCGTATATTCTCCGCTTTTCAAATCCGGAGAGGGCGTATCTGTATCAAATATCGGCGCACAGTCGGTATATCTCGCAGTAATTGCTACTCCTGACCTTGATAAGATAACAAAATACGGTCTGCCCGGAATCTATGACGATGCGTCGGAGTTCTCCGAAAGCAATGTGCCTTTTTCCTCAAAAGAACGCTATCCCTATCAGATTACAGTCAGTGAAAATGTATCAATGAAAAAACGTCGGATAGATATTCCGGATTCCGGAAGCTATTCCAGACACCCTAACGGCGGAGGACTTGTTGCGCCGACTGCTTCAGTTGATGCAAGTGTATACGTTGCTCCCGATGCTGTTGTAAAGGATTATGCAAGAGTAACCGGTAATGTGAAACTCCTTGACCATGCAGTTGTTGAGGGCGGTGCGCAGGTTTCCGGAAATGCTGTTGTAGCAGGGTTCGGAATGGTTGCTGAAAATGCCGTAGTATCGGGAAACGCCCGTGTTGACGATTACGCTATGGTTATGGGCAGAGCGAATATAAGCGGAAATGCTCAGATTATCGAAAGTGCCTGTGTTTACGGAAATGTCACAATGACTGACAATTCCGTGGCAAAGGGAATCGCTTTCGCTATGGCTGACGGAAAACTCAGCGGAAGCGGAAAAATCGACGGCGATTACTATGACGACAGCGGAAAGACTGTTTCAAAGGGAACATCTTTCGGCTGGACGAGTTCGCAGAGCTATTCCGACAGCCGTCCGTACACCGAAAATCTCATATATGCATATGACTTTACAGATAACAGCAGTATGACATTCAGCGACCGTTATACTTCGACATACGGAATGAACAGCGGAGCATTATGGGAGCAGGAAAGAACTTCCGCAAACGGTGTTCTTACGTTCAGCGGAAAGCAGTTCGGCGAACTCGACGGAAGCATATTGTACAATGATAATCTTGAAATACAGCTTGGACTTCTTAACCGTGACGCTTCCGGAAATGATGATACCATACTTTATCTCGGCGATGAAAATGCACATATCAGGGTAAGTATTCAGGACAGTGTGGTAAATGTAGAATTTAAAAACGGAGACATTACCGAAAACATCACAACGCATAAGGATTTACTGACCTGCGGTGAATGGGCGAATATTGTTACCGGGATAATAGACGGTCAGGCGTTTATTGTCAAAAATGATTATGTTTCCGCAGAAAAATCCGTGACCATAAAGCCGTCAGATATTGCAGATTCCGTCGGAGAATCAGCTGTCTACCGCATAGGCGGAGGAATTTCAGATAAAAATAATTTCAATGGTTCACTGGATTACGTCAGGTTCTTTAACGGTATCGGTGAAGCTCCGGAAGAAAAATACACCGAAAAAGAGGAAATAAATGAACCTCCGACGGAAGAACCAACTAAAGAACCGGACAAAGAAATTTTATACGGCGATGCAAACTGTGACGGCGAAGTATCTGTTGCAGATGCAACGCTGATATTGCAGGTTCTCGGCAATAGTGACAAATATCATCTCAGTGAACAGGGCAGAAAAAATGCAGATTGCTGTGATACAGGCGACGGCATATCTGCTATTGATGCTCTTGCAATACAGCGTTATGATGCAGGTGCTGTAACATCTCTTCCTACTTTTTCCAAGCAGTAAGATTTATTTTTTAAACTCTGATTTATATGTAAATCAGGATTTAAGAATAAAATAATAAAAAAACGGCATAATATCCTCGAAGGAGTGATATTATGCCGAAATTTTTATCAAGAGGAGTATTCCTGTTCGATACGCCTCCAAAAATTGAAAGCTTTGCGGCGGTAGTCGGCGAAAAGGAGGGCGAAGGTCCTCTGGGTTCGTGTTTTGACAAAATCGTGACAGACAGCCATTTCGGACAGAAAACATGGGAGCAGGCAGAAAGCAGATTCCAGCTTGAAGCCGTAAGCTATGCCGTCCGTAAAGCCGGACTGACTAAGGAAGATATTGACATCATATGTGCCGGTGACCTGATAAATCAGTGTACCGGTTCGTCATACGGATTGCGACAGCTTGAAATACCGTTTATGGGATTGTACGGAGCGTGTTCTACAATGGCGGAGGGAATAATAACCGCTTCGCTTTTAGCGGACAGCGGAGCAGCAATGCGGACGGCAGCAGTTACATCATCTCATTTTTCGACGGCAGAACGTCAGTTCCGTGCACCCTTGTCATATGGCGGACAGCGTACTCCGACGGCTCAGTGGACGTGTACGGCTTCGGGAGCTGTTATAATTTCCGGAATAACCGGAAAAACCGAAATATACGGCTGTTGTGTAGGCAGAATAGCCGACCTCGGAATAACCGATATAACAAATATGGGAGCAGCAATGGCTCCGGCAGCGGCTGATGTAATATGCCGGTATTTCGCAGTATCCGGAACATCTCCGGTGGATTATGATTATATTGTCACCGGCGACCTCGGAGAACTCGGAAGCAGTCTCCTTGTGGAACTTCTTGCAAAAGAGGGCATTGATATATCTGTAAATCATCGTGACTGCGGAGCAATGATATTTGATAAGGAAAAACAGGATACTCACTGCGGAGGTTCAGGATGTGGTTGCAGTGCGAGTGTTCTGTGCGGATATTTTCTTCCGGCTCTGGAATGCGGAGACGTGCATCGGATTCTGTTCATTGCTACCGGTGCATTGATGTCAACAATGTCGGTCCAGCAGGGAGAATCCATTCCGACAATTGCACATCTTGTTGAACTGAGAGGTAGTATAAAATGATTGAACTTCTGAAAGCATTTATAATAGGCGGAGCTATATGTGCTGTAGGTCAGCTTCTTATTGATTTTACAAAGCTTACTCCGGCACGTATACTGACGGGATTTGTTGTAGCAGGTGTTATTCTTTCGGCGATAGGTCTTTACAAACCGCTTGCTGATTTCGGGGGAGCAGGAGCAAGCGTACCGCTTACGGGATTCGGACATCTTTTGGCGGACGGCGTTCGGAAAGCCGTTGACAGGGACGGATTTGTGGGGGTTTTCACCGGCGGACTTACAGCATCTTCGGCAGGAATAACAACCGCACTTCTTGCAGGTCTTGGGGCATCTCTTGTGTTCAGGCAGAAAGACAAGAGTTAGTATATTTTTAATGTTTGTTATGGATAGTATTCCCTTGTTTTCTCCTGATTTATCAATTGACAAACAAGCTGTAGTATGATATAATGAACTTGTTTATTATTATTTTTCAAGGAGAATTACTATGGCTGAAAATTTGACCAGCTGGCAGATGATTGCCGGAGTTTACAAAAGGGTTATCCATGACAGACCAGGCACATGGGACAGGCAGGTTGTTGAGGTTTCCATATCCGAAAAGATTGCCGAAATTGTCCGTAATGACGAGTTGTGCTATGCGGCGGTTTCGGAAAAACCGGTTCAGAATGAAAAAGAAATGAAAATTGATTTTACTCTTATAACCGGTGAGGGAAAGGATTATCTGATTCTGTTCCCCGATTCTGAAACAGCACAGAAAATGGGAATGCAGTGTATTTCATGCTCCACGGGCTATATACTGAAAACACTTCTGAACGCTCAGGAACTCGCCGGAATACAGCTTATTGTCGAACTCGATGAAAAAAACAAAAGTTACAGTATAGGTGAGATAACAAAAGAAATGGCACAGTCTGCACTTTCGATGACAGAATAATATAACATCATGACCGGATAACAGAAAAGCCGGAAAAATACAATTCATATCTTTCCGGCTGATATATTTATCAATATCCTCTGTCGTTTTCGGTTGCATGATATTTTGCACGTGTGCGGGCAATGCTTTCCTCACTGCGTTTGATAAGATTAAGAAGCGATGACGAATATTGAGCATAATCTTTTTGTAGTGTGGAAGTTGTTATATACAGCGTGTCGTAATTGTCAACACAGTCGTTTCCGTCGAGGGCGATTCCGCAGGAGGAAGCTTTTATATCTGCTTCGCTCATGGAAATTATTGCATTTGAACTGTCATTCGCTATTACTTTCGGAATCCTGAAAAGTTTCTGGTCGTTATGCGGATTGGCATTGTATATAATGCGGAAGAGCTTGTACACCGACAGCATAAGATAGCTGGAA
Source organism: uncultured Ruminococcus sp. (assembly GCA_947178575.1). Classification (GTDB taxonomy): domain Bacteria; phylum Bacillota; class Clostridia; order Oscillospirales; family Ruminococcaceae; genus Ruminococcus. The sequence goes on from CAMWYX010000005.1 coordinate 57,520, forward strand.
ACTTCTTTTATAAGTGTAATACTTCCGGCTTTCTGTGCGAGACTGAAAAGCAGACTGATAGAGTTGTTTATTATACGGCGGTTGAAGTTTATTATTTCCGGCGACGGCATTTCGAGATTATTGTTTCCGTCGTCATCGGGAATATCTTCGATAGTGATTACTTTTCCCTCGGGTTCGGGAGTACGTCCGAGAAGATAGTCGCAGGAAACATTATAATAGTCGGCGATTTTGACGAGGAAATTAAGACCGCATTCACGTATTCCTTTTTCGTAGTGTGAGAGCAGAGCCTGTGAAATTCCGAGGTCTGCGGCGGCTTGTTTCTGACTGATATGGCGTTCTTTTCTTTGAAGTGTAATTATTCTTGCGAAATCCGAGTTCATATTATAAGTCCTCCTGTATAATTATTAATAATCGATACTTAAAGTATATTATTATTATAATACAATTTGTATAATATGTAAATAGTCAGAACAGACAATAATTATCGGAAAGAGTATGATTATTTTGTATAAATATGGCATAATTTAGGATAGGTGATGTTTTGTGAAAGGCTACAGAATCAGTCTTGTCCGTCATGGAATGACGGAAGCAAATGAAAAAGGTATGTATATCGGAAAAACAGACCTTCCGCTTTCGGATAAGGGAGCGGCGGAACTCGTCGCAAAAACAGATGAATTTGATTATCCGAAAGTACATAAGGTATATACTTCTCCGCTTAAAAGATGTACCGAAACCGCCGACATACTTTTCCCCGATACGGAAATAATGACTGTGGACGGTCTGCGTGAACTTGATTTCGGCACATTTGATGGCAAAACAGTTGACGAACTTATTGAACGTCCCGACTATAAGGAATGGCTCAAAGGCGGACGGAGTTCCAGACCGCCGGAGGGGGAAAGCCTTGAGGAAATGACGGCACGTATTTTTTCGGCGGTTCACGGCATAATTATGGATATGATGGAAAACGGACTTACACATTGTGCAGTAGTTACTCACGGCGGAATAATATCAAATCTTCTGACAGGATTCGGAATCCCGAAATATGACCCGAAATATCTTAATGCCTCATACGGAGAGGGATTTGATATTATGGTAACTGCTCAGATGTGGCTTAATTCTCAGGCGTTTGAGATACTTAATCTTTTTCCTTATATCGATTCAGAATAATTTTCCGGAAACAGGCAATAATATCCTTATAATTTGTATATATGTATAATTTTGTGTATTATTATGAATTATACTGAAAGGCAGTGAACGGATATTATGAAAACACATCAGCTTATCAGATACTCACGGCAGAAAATCGCCGGACGGAGGGGAGAAATTCTGCTTATATGCCTTGTTCCTCTGAGTGCAGAAATTTTTCTGCTTCTCGGGGAAGCTGCTGTATATTGTATAATGCTGTATTTCGGAGATTTAAATCCGGCGGAACTGTTTACCGCCGGAAATATCGAGCAGACTATTATGGCTGTATTGTTCGGAATTACACGGATTATTGTTATGCCTCCGCTGTGGTGTGCGGTATCGGTGCGTATTCTTGAAATAGTTGAAAACCGTCAGCACGAATCGGCAATGATTCGTATGCTTATAAACTGGAAATTTATCAGAAAATCAATATCTGTTTTTCTTGCAGGAAGAATTATTTCGGCATTGGCTTTGTGTTTTCCGCTTATATTCTTTTCGGCGGCATTTATTATGCTAAGTGACGGCGGAGACTGGATAGAGCTGTTTCTTGTTGCGAACACAATAGTTTTCGGACTTATATCAACTGCAATCTGGGCAGGAATAAAAATAAGTCTTATGTCAGCACCTTTTTTAATGGCGGATTTTCCGGAAAAGGGAGTATGGCGGACTGTGTTCATGTCTTTAAGATTCATGCGTGGACGGCGGAAAATGCCGGTATATATTGCACTGTATTATTTTCTTCCGGTGATTACAATAATTCCGGTATTATATTTTATTCCGGAAATTGCGGCGGCTTATGCTACCGGAATTTCAATATTCATGAAAGAGGACGAGTACTATGTCAGAACTGATTTTCACGGCAGACTGCGAAAATCCGGTAATGCTGAAAAAATATCTCTGCGAAAGATGCGGCGTATCGCAGGGGCTGCTGCGGAAACTGAAAAACACTGACGGCGGAATAACCAGAAACGGAAACCATATCCGGACGGTTGACGAAGTATTCTGCGGAGATGTTATTGTTCTGAATATGGACGAAACAGGAGGTTCTGCGAATATTGTTCCTAACGGAAATCTTTCGGCGGATATAGTTTACCAAAATCAGAATCTTGTTGTATTCAATAAACCTTCGGGAATGCCGGTTCACCCGTCTGTCAGGCACAGAAATGATACTCTTGCGAATTGGTTTGCATATCTTTATCCCGACTGCGTATTCCGAGCCGTAAACCGGCTTGATAAGGATACGTCGGGACTTTGTATTATTGCTAAAAATGCCTACTCTGCGAATTTATTACAGCACAATTGTGAAAAGATATATTATGCGGCAGTTCACGGAAAAACAGATGAGACCGGACATATTGACGCTCCCATAGCGAGGGAGCAGGAAAGCATAATCATAAGATGTGTGCGGAGCGACGGCAGGAAAGCAGTTACGGATTACCGGAAAATTGCAGAAAATGATGAATTTTCACTTCTGGAAATACATCTTGAAACCGGACGTACACATCAGATAAGAGTTCATATGAGCTATTCCGGACACCCTCTTGCCGGTGATGAACTATACGGCGGAAGCCGTGAAAAAATAGGCAGACAGGCACTTCATTGCGGAAAAATCACTTTCCGAGAGCCGGAAACAGGAGAATTTATAACCGCTGAAGCTGAACTGCCGCAAGATATAAAAAGTTTATTCTAAAAAAATTATTTTTATCAGGGAGAAAAATTTTATGAAAAAAATTGCAAGTTTTCAGGTTGACCATACAAAATTCGGAATCGGAATGTACATATCAAGAGTTGACGGCGATGTTGTAACATACGATGTCCGCATGGTAAGACCAAACGGCGGAGCTTATATTTCAAATCCGTCACTTCACACAATAGAACATCTTTTTGCAACATATGCACGCAACAGCAGATTTTCCGAAAGTATTATATATGTCGGTCCAATGGGCTGTCGTACAGGATTTTATCTTCTTACACGTGATGATATGAGCGGAAATGATGCCATTTCTCTTGTACGTGACGCATACAGATTTATTGCGGATTTCAGCGGTGAAATTCCCGGCTGTACTGCTGTTGAATGCGGAAATTATCTGGAACATGACCTCGAATCCGCTAAAAAAGATGTTCTGCCTCTGCTTGAAAAACTTGAGAATTACACACCGGAAATGCTGGATTATAATTTTAAAAATTAATTTTCGGAATTTTTTGATTATTCTGAGGTGTATATTTTGAAATTCATTGAATCATTGTTTATACGTGCCGGAATTTTTGCAGTAAAATTTTTAACAGTGATAATTATTGCCGTATGTAGTATGTTCTCTTTTATATTTCGTGGAATACGTCGTTTTATAATGTGGATTTTCCGTGAATTTACAGAATCATTCCGGCATAGAGTGAGTGTTTCAAACAGACTTGTTGCAGAGATTCGCAGGACAAAAAAATCAGGAGGGAAGCCCTATATCACAGCGGTAATGAACTTTATCGGTTCATTTTTTTTCGGCGAGGACGGCGTGATATATACGGCATTTAACTATATTCTCCCGATAGTTTCGGCAGCGTTCCTTATTGGTGTTGTAAGATACAGTTCAGGACTTCAATATGGTCTTGCCGTGGAATACAACGGTAAGGAACTTGGAATTATTATGGCTGAAGCAGATTTTGAGGAAGCCGAAAGAGATGTCCGGCAGAGAATTTCACATGATAATAATGATGAGATTATTGACCTTTCCGCAAAATTTGCTCTTAAGGCAATATCTTCGGACGATAAGTTAATAAGTTCCGGACAGCTTGCGGATAAGATTCTGGAAGCATCGGACGAGGAACTTACCGAGGCTTACGGAATTTATATTGACGGTTCGTTTATCGGAGCTGTAAAAAATAAGAAAGCTGTTCAGGACGCTCTTGACAAGAATCTTCTTGACTATAAGCCGGACGGAATCGTAAAGGAAGTCAAATACGCCAGCAAAATAGAATATATCAAGGGTATATATCTTGCCGACAGCGTGCGGAGCGAAAAGGATACGATTGCACTTCTTACATCATCGACTGAGAATATTCACCCGTATGTTGTCCAGAAAGATGATACGGAACTTTCAATTGTTCAGAAATTCGGCATGAAGCTTGATGATTTTTTCAGAATGAATCCGAAAGCAGAAAATAAACTGAAAGCCGGTCAGATTGTCAGTGTCGCAGAAAGCGAGCGTTATCTGCCTGTACAATATGTCCGTGAGCTTGAAACAATTACTTTTCTTGATTATGAAACAGTGGAAGTCGAAACAAGTTCGCTCAGTATAGGAATCCGTGCGGTTCTTGTCAAGGGTGAACGTGGAGAAAAGAAAAGCAGTGTTGAAATAACATACGTAGACGGAATAGAAAAATCACGAAAAGTGCTTAAAAGTTATATTACAAAAAAACCAGTAGTGGAAACTATCGGAATCGGAACATATTCGGCGATTCCCGATGACCCCCAGACGGTTTATTTCGGTTCGCCGCTGGTAGGAACGGGAGAGATGGGCTGGCCGGTTGACGGCGGCTGGGTCAGCGACAGCTTTATATCCGACCGGAATCATAAGGGAATGGATATTGCGGCTTCCGAGGGTACTGAAATATACGCCGCCAAGGAAGGCTGGGTTGTGGCATCGGGCTGGAACTCCGGAGGTTACGGAAATATGGTAATGATAGAGCATGAGGACGGCTATTCAACTCTTTATGCCCATATGATAATGGTATACGCTGCCGAGGGACAGTATGTCACAAAGGGTCAGCTTATCGGATTTGTCGGAAATACCGGAAATTCATTCGGAGACCACTGCCATTTTGAAGTTCGTAGTCAGGGAATATGCGTTGACCCGTCAGGATTCCTGAATACTCAGAATATTTACAAAGAAGATGAAGATACAGAAAATAAAGATATGGAAATTTATTCCGAAAGTGAATATCCAGAATACAACGAAATTCAGTGGTGAAAGAAATTTACAGAATTTCTGCAGTAAAAATCTGTTAAGATGTTAGTTTTGTGAAAAGTGTATAAAAAACGGTGCAGATGTGAAATAAAAATCTGCACCGATTTTTTCCTGCAGGTGTTGCAAAATATGATAAATTGTGGTATAATCTGTATTGTTGAGTCGGTGCATTGGTTTGCACCTGCTGCAAGATATGCGTTGAAGCAGAAGGTGGCTGCCGGTATGGCAGGGAATTTCTGCTGAGTATGTCCGATTTCAAACCGGGCGAGAGGGATATTGGACACTGTATTGTGTTTTTCTGTAATCATACTGAATTATGTCAGTCATGCTTTGTCGGTCTGATGTTTTATGATTTGTCAGTACGTGTGCAGATTCTTACTGTGTCTGTTAATATCGCTGCACTCGAAAATATCTTGTTTTCGAGTTTTTTTGTCAGATGCAGCGTGGAACACTCGGCAACGTGTGTATATCCCGTTCAACGTCCCCAATACCACTCAAGGAGGCGAAAAGAATGGCAGTCAACGAAAGAATCAGATTCAGAATCAAAGGCTACGACCACGCTACAGTTGATATTGCTGCAGCAAAAATCGTTGAGGCAGCTAAGAGAAGCGGTGCAAGAGTTTCAGGTCCTATACCGCTCCCTACAAATAAGGAGATAATCACTATCCTTCGTGCTACTCATAAGTACAAGGACAGCCGTGAGCAGTTTGAGATGAGAACTCACAAGAGACTTATCGACGTGCTCCGTCCTACAGAAAAGACAACTGCTGCTTTTGATAAGCTTGAACTCCCCGCAGGCGTAGATGTCGTTATGGAAGTTAAGTAATTTCCAGTCTATGTCCCAAAAATACCGTCCGGGAAACGGAATGGCGGTAGTCCGCCGGTCAAGTTGATATAAATATATCAACCAATAACCTGTCAGGAGGAAATGGAAATGCAGAAAGGCATTATCGGAAAGAAAATCGGTATGACACAGATTTTCGATGAATCAGGAAAAGTTATTCCTGTTACAGTAATTGAAGCCGGTCCTTGTGTTGTAGTTCAGAAAAAAACCGTTGAAAATGACGGATATGCTGCTCTTCAGCTCGGATTCGGCGACGTTAAGGTTCAGAGAGTGAACAAGCCAATGAAAGGTCATTTCGGAAAGGCTGACGTAGCCTGCAAGAAAACACTCAAGGAATTCAGACTCGATGACTGTGATTCGCTCAATGTCGGCGACATCATCAAGGCAGATGTTTTTGCTGCCGGAGATGCTGTAGATGTTGTAGGAATCAGCAAAGGTAAAGGATTTCAGGGTGCTATAAAGCGTCACAATCAGCACAGACTCAAGGAAACTCACGGTACAGGCCCTGTTCACAGACAGGCCGGTTCAATGGGTGCTTGCTCGTCCCCGTCAAGAATCTACAAGGGCAAGGGCATGGCAGGTCATATGGGTGCTGAACAGGTTACAGTTCAGAATCTCGAAATCGTTAAAATAGACGCAGAAAACAATCTCATCGCTATCAAGGGTGCTGTTCCGGGTCCAAAGGGCGGAATCGTTTATATCGTTGACAGCGTTAAAGCTTAAGGAAGGAGGAAACGTAAATGTCTGTAATTTCAGTATTTGATATGGCTGGAAATAAAGTTTCCGAAACAGAGCTCAATGACGGTGTGTTCGGAATTACTCCCAACGAAGGCGTTATGCACGCTATGGTAGTTAATTACCTCGCAAATCAGAGACAGGGTACGCAGTCTACACTTACAAGAACAGAAGTAAGAGGCGGAGGCAGAAAACCCTGGAGACAGAAGGGTACAGGTCATGCAAGACAGGGTTCGACACGTGCTCCTCAGTGGGTACACGGCGGTGTTGCTCTCGGTCCGAAACCACGTGACTACAGATATGCTCTCAACAAGAAAGTAAGAAGACTTGCAATGAAGTCGGCTCTTTCTTCAAAGGTTATCGACAATAACATGATAGTTCTCGATTCTCTTGCTCTCGACAGCTTCAGGACAAAGACAATCGTTGAAATGCTCAAGGCTCTCAATGTAGAGGGAAAGGCTCTTATCGTTACTGCCGAGGCTGATACAAAAGTTATCAAAAGCGCAGCCAATATCCCCGGTGTTAAGACTGCTGCTGTAAATACTCTTAATGTTTACGATATTCTCAACTATGACAAGTTCATCGTTGTAAAGAATGCCGTAGGAAAAATCGAGGAGGTGTACGCATAATGAAAACAGCTCAGGATATTATAATCAGACCTGTTATCACTGAAAAGTCAATGGACGGTCTTCAGGAAGGAAAGTACACTTTCAAGGTTGCCAAGGACGCTACAAAGCCTGAAATCAAAAAGGCTGTAGAAAAGCTTTTCGGCGTTGAAGTAGCCAAGGTTACTACAATGAACGTAAAGGGAAAGATGAAGCGTGTAGGCAGATATGAGGGAATGACTGCCACATGGAAAAAAGCAATCATTACTCTTACTCCCGATTCAAAGGCTATCGAGTTCTTCGAGGGAATGTATTAATCAGCAAAACTGATTAAAGTTATGGGAGTGATGCTCCCGCAAAAAATGCATTATAACAAGGAGTTGAAATAAATGGCTATCAAAACCTACAAGCCTACGACGCCTTCAAGACGTCAGATGACTGTAACAGATTATTCTGTTCTGTCAAAGGTTGAGCCGGAAAAAAGCCTTCTCGAACCCCTGAAGAAGAAGTCGGGAAGAAACAGCTACGGCAGAATAACAGTCCGTCACAGAGGCGGCGGAAACAGAAGAAAATACCGTGTTATCGATTTCAAGCGTGATAAAGATAATATGATTGCTACTGTACTCACACTCGAGTACGACCCGAACAGAAGCGCATTTATCGCTCTCGTTCAGTATGAGGACGGAGAAAAGAGATATATTCTCGCTCCTAACGGACTTAAGGTCGGCGATAAGGTTGAGTCAGGTCAGGAAGCCGACATCAAGCCCGGCAACGCTCTCAAGCTTGCTGATATTCCGGTCGGTACATTTATCCACGCTATCGAACTTTATCCCGGAAAGGGAGCACAGCTCGTAAGAAGTGCAGGAAATCAGGCACAGCTCATGGGCAAGGAAGAAAAATACGCTCTCGTAAGACTTCCCTCCGGCGAAATGAGAAAAGTTCCGATTGGCTGTAAGGCTGCAATCGGTCAGGTTTCAAATATCGACCACGAAAACGTGAACTACGGTAAAGCAGGACGTGTAAGAAATATGGGCTGGAGACCTACAGTCCGTGGTTCTGTCATGAACCCGTGTGACCACCCGCACGGCGGTGGTGAGGGTAAATCTCCTGTCGGACGTCCGGGACCTGTTACACCTTGGGGCAAACCTGCTCTCGGTTACAAGACCCGTAAGACTCACAACAGAACCGATAAGTTCATCGTAAAACGCCGCAACGGCAAATAATCGAAAGGAGAAACTGAAACATGAGTAGAAGTATTAAAAAAGGACCATACGTTCAGGAGGTTCTCCTTAAGAGAGTTATGGCTATGAATGAAGCCGGCGAAAAAAAGGTTCTCAAGACCTGGAGCCGTTCATCTACAATATTCCCTGATTTCGTAGGTCACACATTCGCTGTTCATGACGGACGTAAGCACGTTCCGGTATACGTAACAGAGGATATGGTAGGTCATAAACTCGGCGAGTTTGCACCTACAAGAACCTATAAGGGTCATGCCGGTTCAAAGACATCAAACAACGGTAAGAAATAAGCGGAAGGAGGAGCTATAGATGGAAGCGAGAGCTTATTTAAGAAATGCTCGTATATCACCCAGAAAGGTGCAGATCGTTCTCGATCTTATCAGAAACAAGCCGCTCGACACCGCATTGGCTGCTTTGGAACTCACTCCTAAGGCTGCAAGTCCTATCGTATCAAAGCTTGTAAAATCAGCTCAGGCAAATGCCGTAAACAATTTCAGTATGGACGGCGATAACCTCTATGTGGCAGAGTGCTTCGTAACACCCGGCCCGATTATGAAGAGAATCATGCCGAGAGCTCAGGGCAGAGCATTCAGAATATTAAAGAGAACATCACACATCACAGTTGTTCTTAAAGAAAAAGAATAATCCCAAGGAGGTCTGATTAATGGGACAGAAAGTTAATCCGCACGGTCTTCGTGTCGGCGTTATTAAGGATTGGGATTCACGCTGGTACGCCAATAAGGCAGATTTCGGCAATACACTCGTTGAGGACTACAATGTCCGTAACTTCATTAAGAAGAACTTGTATGCAGCAGGTGTTCCCAGAATCGAAATCGAGCGTTTTGCCGATAAGGTAAGAATCCACATTCACTGTGCTAAGCCGGGTATCGTTATCGGCAGACAGGGTGCAGAAATCGAGAAGCTCAGAGAGAAACTCGGCAAAATGATGGACATGAACAAGGACAGAATCTATCTCAATATCGTTGAGGTAAAACAGCCCGATATGGACTCACAGCTCGTGGCAGAAAAGATTGCTCTCGACCTTGAAAACAGAGTATCTTTCAGACGTGCCATGAAACAGTCAATCGGCAGAACCATGAGACTCGGAGCAAAGGGTATCAAGGTTAAGGTATCAGGCAGACTTGCCGGTGCCGAAATTGCAAGAAGCGAAAGCTATCACGAAGGTACAATCCCGCTTCAGACTATCCGTGCTGACATCGATTACGGATTCGCAGAGGCTGATACAACGTACGGAAAACTCGGCGTAAAGGTTTGGATTTATAAGGGCGAAGTTCTCAAGGGCGATGCTGCCAAGGCTGCTGCTCAGAGAGAAAAGACCGAGAGAAGAAACCGCCGTGATGACGGAAACCGCCGCCGCCGTGACGACAGACGTGACGGAAACAGACGTGGAGGAAGAGGTTTCAACCGTACTGCAAAAAGAGAAGGAGGTAACCAGTAATGCTGCTTCCAAAAAGAGTAAAATACCGCAGAGTCCACAGAGGACGTCTTAAGGGTAAGGCATACAGAGGAAATAAGGTAACATACGGTGATTACGGTCTTCAGGCTCTTGAGCCGTCATGGATTACTTCAAATCAGATTGAAGCCGCCCGTATTGCTATGACCCGTTACATCAAGAGAGGCGGTCAGGTATGGATAAAGATATTCCCTGACAAGCCGATTACCGAAAAGCCAGCCGAAACACGAATGGGTTCAGGTAAAGGTTCTCCGGAATACTGGGTTGCAGTAGTAAAACCCGGCAGAGTGCTTTTCGAGATAAAGGGCGTAAGTGAGGAAATCGCACGTGAAGCTATGCGTCTTGCAATGCACAAGCTTCCTATCAAGTGCAAGTTCGTAACCAAGGAAGAAGGAGGAGAGCAGTAATGAAGGCATCTGAAATCAGAGAAATGTCTGTCAACGAGATGAATGAGCAGCTTACAAGCCTTAAGGAAGAGCTCTTCAATCTCCGCTTCCAGCTCGCTGTAAACCAGCTTGAGAATACAGCAAGAATCAAGGCTGTAAAGAAAGATATTGCCCGTATCAAGACATCTCTGCGTGCTGCAGAGCTTGCCGCCGAGCAGTAAGAAAGGGAGGATTTAGCTATGTCTACTGAAAGAAACCTTAGAAAAACAAGAGTAGGTAAGGTTGTAAGCGATAAGATGGACAAGACCGTCGTAGTTGCTATCGTTGATAACGTTAAACATCCGCTTTATAAGAAAATCATCAAGAATACCGTTAAGTTCAAGGCTCATGATGAAAATAATGAATGCAGAATCGGCGACAGAGTCGAGATAATGGAAACACGTCCGCTTTCCAAAGACAAGAGATGGCGTGTTACCAATATCATTGAAAAGGCTAAGTAATTTTATAAAAGCTTGAAGCTTGAAAGGAGGAACTCGCTGTGATTCAGATGCAGACTTATCTTAAAGTCGCTGATAACACAGGCGCAAAAGAGCTTATGTGTATCAGAGTTCTGGGCGGTACAAGACGCAGATATGCAAATATCGGCGATGTTGTGGTTGCTTCCGTAAAGAAAGCAACACCCGGAGGCGTTGTAAAGAAGGGCGACGTTGTAAAGGCAGTTATCGTTCGTTCAGCAAAGGGTCTCAGACGTGAGGACGGAACATATATCCGCTTCGATGAGAACGCTGCTGTTATTATCAAGGAAGACAAAAACCCCAAGGGTACACGTATTTTCGGACCTGTTGCCAAGGAGCTTCGTGAAAAGGAATACACGAAAATCCTCAGCCTCGCTCCCGAAGTTCTTTAATCGGAGGTGTCACATATCATGAGTAAAGTTCACGTAAAAACCGGTGACACAGTTGTCCTGCTTACAGGTAAGTACACGGATAAGTACGATAAGAACGGCGACAGAAAAACCGGTAAGGTCGCAGAAGTAAGCCCCAAGGAGGGCAAGGTAATCGTTGAGGGAATCAACGTTATCACTAAGCACGTAAAGCCCCAGAGAATGGGTGAGCAGGGCGGAATCGTCAGAACAGAAGCTCCTGTGTATGCCTGCAAGGTACAGCTCGTATGTCCCAAGTGCGGCAAGCCCACAAGAGTAGGTCACGTTATTGAGGACGGAAAGAAACTCCGTGTCTGCAAGAAGTGCGGCAAGTCTTTTGAATAATTAAAAGGAGAAACGACAATGGCAAGATTAAAAGATTTTTATGTTAGCGACGTTGCTCCCGCACTGATGAAGAAGTTCGGCTACAAGAGCGTTATGCAGATACCGAAGCTTGACAAGGTTGTTATCAACGTAGGTGCAGGCGAAGCTAAGGATAACGCAAAGGTAATCGATGCTATCATGACTGATATAGCAGCAATCACAGGTCAGAAACCTGTAGTGTGCAGAGCTAAGAAGTCTGTTGCTAACTTTAAGCTCCGTGAGGGAATGCCTATCGGCGTAAAAGTTACCCTCAGAGGCGAAAAGATGTATGAATTTGTTGATAAGCTCTTCAATGTTGCATTCCCCCGTGTACGTGACTTCAGAGGAATCAGTGCAAACTCCTTCGACGGCAGAGGAAATTACTCCACCGGCGTCAAGGAACAGCTCATCTTCCCCGAAATCGAGTACGACAAGATAGACAAGGTAAGAGGTATGGACATCAACTTCATCACCACAGCCAACACCGACGAAGAAGGCAGAGAACTTCTCTCACTCCTCGGTGCGCCGTTCATCAAGTAATCAGGGAGGAAAGAAAATGGCTAAGAAGGCAATGATTAACAAGCAGAAAAGAACTCCCAAGTATTCCACAAGAGCATACAACAGATGCAAAATCTGTGGCAGACCCCACGCTTACCTCAGAAAATTCGGCATCTGCCGTGTCTGCTTCAGAGAGCTTGCTCACGACGGACAGATTCCCGGCGTAAAGAAGGCAAGCTGGTAAAATACGAAAAGGAGGTCATCTGAATGCAAATCACAGATACAATCGCTGATCTTTTAACAAGAATCCGCAATGCGAATACTGCTAAACACGCCACAGTTGACGTTCCCGCTTCAAATGTAAAGAAAGCTATCACACAGATACTCGTTGACGAGGGATATGTAAAGGGCTTTCAGGTAATTGAGGACGGAAAGCAGGGTGTTATCAGAATCACGCTCAAATACGGCGACAATAAATCACCGGTAATCACAGGGCTCAGAAGAGTTTCAAAACCGGGTCTGCGTATCTATTCAAGCTGCGCAGATATGCCCAAGGTAAGAAAAGGTCTGGGTATCGCAATCGTTTCAACTTCAAAGGGTATCGTAACCGACAAGAAAGCACGTGAGCTCAATGTCGGCGGAGAAGTACTCGCATACATCTGGTAAGGAGGAGCTATTATGTCAAGAATCGGCAGAATGCCTATTGCAGTTCCCGCAGGTGTAGAGGTAAAGAACGACAATAACTGCCTCACAGTAAAGGGACCTAAGGGCGAACTTACAAAACAGTTCAGCACAGAGCTGGGTATCGAACTCGGCGAAGGTGTTATCACAGTAACAAGACCAAGCGACGACAAGATGCACCGTTCACTTCACGGTCTTACAAGAACTCTCATCGCCAATATGGTTGAGGGTGTAACAAACGGATATTCAAAGACTCTCGAAATCGAGGGCGTTGGTTATCGTGCCGCAAAATCAGGAAACAAGGTTAATCTGAATCTCGGATTCTCCCACCCTGTTGTTCTTGAGGAAACAGATACAATAAAGCTTGATGTTCCTCAGCCGAACAGAATCGTTGTAAGCGGTATAGATAAGCAGGCTGTAGGTCAGTTTGCAGCTGAAATCCGTGAAAAGCGTCCGCCTGAGCCGTACAAGGGCAAGGGTATCAGATATGCCGGCGAGCATATTATCCGCAAGGAAGGCAAGGCCGGTAAGGGCAAGAAGTAATTAAAAGGAGCAGATTGCTATGGTAAAGAAATTTGACAGCAATAAGGCAAGACTTAAGAGACACCGCAGAGTCCGCTATAAGATTTCCGGTACTCCCGAGTGTCCCCGTCTTAATGTCTTCCGTTCTTCTAAGCATATATATGCTCAGATTATAGACGATGTAAACGGCGTTACTCTTGCTTCCGCATCAAGCATGGATAAGGGCTTCGAGGGCAATGGCGGCAACGTTGAAGGCGCTCGCAAAGTCGGCGAGATGATTGCAAAAAATGCAGCAGCTAAGGGTATCACCGAAGTCGTATTCGACAGAGGCGGTTACCTCTACCACGGCAGAGTAAAGGAACTCGCCGAGGGTGCCCGTGAAAACGGATTACAGTTCTAAGAGGGAGGTAAAACAATGGCTAATATTGAAACACAGGCTCCTGAACTTCAGGAAAAGGTTGTTGCAATCAACAGAGTTTCCAAGACTGTCAAGGGCGGCCGTATCATGAAGTTCTCCGCACTCGTTGTTGTCGGCGACGGCAACGGCACTGTAGGCTTCGGCCTCGGAAAGTCGGGAGAAGTTCCGGACGCTATCCGCAAGGGTATCGAGGACGCTAAGAAGAACCTCTGCAAAGTAGCTCTCAAGGGTACTACTATCCCTCATGAGATAGTCGGCGCATTCGGCGCAGGCAGAGTTCTTATGAAGCCCGCCGCACCCGGTACCGGTGTTATCGCCGGCGGTCCTGTCCGTGCGGTTATCGAAGTAGCAGGCATCAAGGACATCAGAACAAAGTCACTTCGTTCCAATAATCCCTGCAACGTAGTAAGAGCTACGATAAACGGACTCAAAGCCTGCACTTCTGCAAAGGAAGTAGCTGAGAAAAGAGGCAAGTCCGTTAAGGAAATTTTAGGTTAAGGAGGACTTGACAATGGCTAAGAATATCAAGCTCGTTAAGAGCCTCATAGGCTGCAAGAAAGACCAGATTGCCACTGCCCAGTCACTGGGTCTCAGAAAAATCGGCGATGTGACCACACAGCCTGACAATTCCCAGACACAGGGAAAGATTAAGAAAATTTCACACCTCATCGAGGTTACTGAAGCGTAAACAAGGAGGTGCAAACCATGAAAATTCACGAATTAACACCGGCACCGGATTCAAACAAGGCTGTTAAGAGAGTAGGCAGAGGCCACGGCTCCGGAAACGGAAAGACAGCCGGCAAGGGTCATAAAGGACAGAACGCACGTTCAGGCGGCGGCGTAAGAATCGGATTTGAAGGCGGTCAGATGCCGCTTGCAAGACGTATTCCGAAAAGAGGCTTCAACAATATCTTCGCTGTAAAGTATGCGACAGTAAATGTATCAGACCTCAACAAGTTTGAGAACGGTACAGTAGTTGATGCCGAACTTCTTAAGGCAGCAGGTCTTATCAAGAAGGAGCTTGACGGCGTTAAGATTCTCGGAAACGGAGAGCTTACAGTTCAGCTCACTGTCAAAGCTGCAAAATTCTCTCAGAGTGCTGTGGAGAAAATTGAAAAGGCAGGCGGAAAGACTGAGGTGATGTAATGTGTTTCAGACACTGAAACGTGCTTGGAGTATTCCCGAAATCAGGAAAAAACTCCTCTACACATTACTCATGATTGTCATTTTCAGATTCGGAAGTGCGGTTGCCGTTCCGTTCCTTGATACTTCCGTAGTAAGAAGCTGGATGGAACAGAACGCCACAAACGGAAACTTTCTCGAATATCTGAATACCATCACCGGCGGTGCGCTTTCACAGGCGACGTTGTTCTCGCTTTCAATCACACCATATATCAATGCGTCGATTATCATGCAGCTGCTGACATATGCTCTGCCGCCGCTTGAACGACTGCGTGACGAAGGCGAAGAAGGGCGCAAGAAACTCAACAAGATTACAACTGCCGTCGCAATGGCACTGGCAGTATTCATGGGATTTGCTTATTACCTTACCCTGAAGAGAATGACAGCCACCGGCGATTCCGGCGTAGTAACAAGCGCACTGAAATACAGCAGCGGCTGGGAAATGTATTTCTCGGCAGCAGTAATAATTGCCTGCTTTGTTGCAGGTGCTTCATTCGTAGTATGGATGGGCAACAGAATAAGTGAAAAAGGTATCGGCAACGGCGTATCAATGATACTTTTTTCAGGTATTGCGGCACGTTTCCCTGTTGATGCCGGTACACTCGTATCGCTCATAAAAGAAGAACCTTCAAAATATCTCTTCGTAACTATAGGCTACGTTCTTTTCATAATCGCTGAGTTTGCATTCATTGTATTCATGAACGAGGCGGAAAGACGTATTCCGATACAGTATGCAAAGCGTGTTGTAGGAAGAAAACAGTACGGCGGACAGAAAACGCATATTCCTGTAAAGGTAATGATGAGCGGTGTTATGCCTATCATCTTTGCGATGTCTTTCATGTCACTTCCGTCAACAATTCAGCTCTTTGCAGGTCAGCCCACCAAGACAACGGGCTTCTATTATCATTTCTGCCACTTCTTCTCAACAAGAAGCTGGTCATACGCAGTGCTTTATTTCATACTCATCATTGCGTTCAACTATTTCTATGTATCTATTCAGTATAATCCCATAGAGATAGCAAACAATCTTCGTCAGAGCAACGGCGGTATACCGGGAATCAGACCGGGTAAGCCAACATCTGACTATATTCAGAGAGTTCTTTCAAAAATCGCTCTCGTCGGAGCTGTATTCCTCGGAATCATCGCCATCATTCCGATTTTCTTCTCAATGGCAGACCAGAAGCTCCAGTCGCTTTCAATGGGCGGTACTACAATACTCATCGCAGTAAGCGTTGCCCTTGAGACAACACGTACACTTGAATCTCAGCTTATGATGAGACACCATAAGGGATTCCTTTCATAAGCACATAAGGAGGATATATCATGAATCTTATCTTTTTAGGCGCACCGGGCGCAGGTAAGGGTACTCAGGCGGAAGTTGTTTCCGAAAAGCTGAATATCCCGCAGATTTCAACAGGCAATATTCTTCGTGAGGCTGCCAAGAACGGCACGGAGTACGGACTCAAGGCAAAGGCTGCTATGGACGCCGGCGCACTGGTTTCCGATGAAATCGTAATCGGTATCCTTAAGGAGAGAATCGCAGAGGACGACTGCAAGGAGGGCTTCATTCTTGACGGTTTCCCGAGAACAGTTCCACAGGCAGAGGCTCTCGATGCTATGGGCATCACAATTGACAAAGTTATTGAAATCAATGTAGCAGATGAAACAATCAAGCAGAGAGTTTCAGGCAGACGTGTATGTCAGGGCTGTGGTGCATCGTATCACGTTCAGTATAAGCCTTCCAAAACCGAGGGCGTATGCGACAAGTGCGGTGACAAGACTGTAATCCGCAAGGACGACCAGCCGGAAGTAGTTCTCGACCGTCTTGCTACTTACCACGAAAAGACAGCTCCTCTCAAGGATTACTATGCTGCACAGGGCAAACTTGTTACAGTAGAGGGTCAGGAGGAAGTTGCCGACACTTCAAAGCTCACGCTCGCCGCTGTAGGAGTTGAGTGATGAGCATATCTATCAAATCACAGTCCGAACTCGCCATAATGCGTGAAGCAGGTAGAATTACCTGCGGCGCAATATGGTATGCGGGCGAAAGATTAAAGCCAGGTATGTCAACACTTGATGTTGATAAGCTCGTCGGTGAATATTATTCACGGCACGGCTGCAAATCCTGCTTTAAGGGTCTTTACGGTTTTCCGGCGAATGCCTGTATTTCAGTAAATGAAGAGGTAATCCACGGAATACCGAGGGCAAACCACAGATTAAAGGAAGGGGACATAGTGAGCATCGACACCGGAGCTGCGTACAAGGGCTTCAACGGAGACAGCTGCTGGACTTTCCCTGTGGGTAAAATTTCTGATGATGCCAGAGCATTGCTTGAAGTTACGGAGGCAAGCCTTTACGAAGGTATCGCCGCAGCTAAGGCAGGGGCAAGAATCGGAGATATTTCTCATGCTGTAGAGGAGTATTGTGCTTCACGAGGCTACGGGATTGTAAGAAATTACTGCGGCCACGGCATCGGCAGAGAGGTTCACGAATCACCGGAAATTCCGAACTGGGGACGTGCAGGACATGGCCCGAGACTGGTTTCCGGAATGACAATCTGCATCGAGCCTATGATAAATCAGAAAGGCGACGATGTAAAAACTCTCAAGGACGGTTGGACCGTGGTTACGAAAAATGGTTCGCTGTCTGCTCACTTTGAGCATATGATCGCAATAACTCCTGATGGTCCTGTAATATTGACCAAACCCTGAGGAGGATTCTTATTGTGAAGCTGAATACAGGTGCTGTTGTGAAAGCAACGGCAGGACGGGACGGCGGAAAATTTTTCGTTGTGGTTTCCTCCGGCAATGATTTCTGTATGATAGCCGACGGGAAAAGCCGAAAACTTTCAGCACCAAAACGCAAGAATATAAAGCATCTCGCTCTTACAAAAAGTATGATTGATATTAATGATTTAACCGATAAAAAGCTCAGAAATCTGCTGAGAACATTCGGCGGAAACGAGAGTTAAGGAGGTCGCCAATGTCTAAGGAAGACGTAATCGAAGTTGAGGGAGTTGTCACAGACGCACTTCCTAATGCAATGTTCAAGGTTCAGCTTGAAAACGGACACGAGGTTCTCGCACACGTTTCGGGCAAACTCAGAATGAATTATATCAGAATTGTGCCGGGAGATAAGGTAAAACTTGAAATGTCACCATATGACCTTTCAAAAGGCCGTATCACATGGCGCGTGAAGTAATAAGGATAAATTCCTATCCGTAAGAGGAGGTAATTTCAGTGAAAGTTAGACCTTCAGTAAAACCTATTTGTGAAAAATGCAAGGTTATTAAACGTAAAGGCAGAATCATGGTAATCTGCGAAAATCCAAAGCATAAGCAGCGTCAGGGTTGATTCCCGACCACAAAATGGAGGTAATTATATGGCAAGAATAGCCGGCGTTGACCTTCCGAAGAACAAGAGAGTTGAGATTGGTCTCACTTATATCTACGGAATCGGTCGCCAGACTGCATCAGATATCCTCGCTAATACAGGTGTTAATCCCGATACAAGAGTAAAGGACCTCACCGAAGGGGATGTAGCTAAACTTCGTGACTATATTGATGTAAACTACACAGTTGAGGGTGACCTCCGCCGTGAAGTTGCACTCAACATCAAGAGACTTGTTGAGATTCAGTGCTACAGAGGCGTTCGTCACAGAAAGGGTCTGCCCGTAAGAGGTCAGAGAACCAAGACAAACGCAAGAACCCGCAAAGGTCCTGTAAAGACTATCGCAAACAAGAAGAAGTAAGGAGGTTATGAGCTTTGGCACAGCAGAAAGGTAAAAAAGTTACTACAGTCAGAAGACGTAGAGAGCGCAAGAATATCGAAAGCGGCGCAGTTCATATTCAGTCCACTTTCAATAACACAATCGTTACTATTACCGATGTACAGGGTAATGCAATTTCATGGGCAAGCGCAGGCGAACTCGGATTCAGAGGCTCAAAGAAGTCAACTCCTTTCGCAGCTCAGACAGCTGCCGAGACAGCTGCAAAGGCTGCTATGGAACACGGTCTCAAGTTCGTTGAGGTATACGTAAAAGGACCGGGCGCAGGTCGTGAAGCTGCTATCAGAGCACTCCAGACCGTCGGTCTTGAAGTTCGTATGATTAAGGACGTTACTCCTATTCCACACAACGGATGCCGTCCTCCCAAAAGAAGACGTGTCTAATCAAATCGGAGGTGTTTTAAATGGCAGTACAGAAAGAACCTATTCTTAAAAAATGCAGATATCTGGGAATCAGTCCGGCTGTTATGGGCGTTTCAAAGAAGGAGTCTATCCGTTTCAAGAACGCTAACAACAGAAAGAAGGTATCTGAATACGGTCTTCAGCTTAAGGAAAAGCAGAAGCTGAAGTTTATCTACGGCGTACTCGAGAAGCAGTTCTACCACTACTTTGAAATCGCATCAAAAATGGAAGGCAAGGCCGGTGACAACCTTATCACTGTTCTTGAATCCAGACTGGACAGCATAGTATACAGAATGGGTCTTGCACTCACACGCCGTGAAGCAAGACAGCTGGTTGCTCACGGTCACTATACAGTAAACGGCAAAAAGGTAAATATTCCTTCTTACAGAGTTAAGGTCGGCGATGTTATCGCTCTCAGAGAAAAAGACAGAACCTCTGAAAAATTCAAGGCTACTGTTGAAGAAACCAAGGACAGAATCGTTCCGGTATGGCTCGATGCCAAGAAAGACGATTTCTCTGCTTCGGTTACCCGTCTCCCCTCGGCTGAGGATATTGACTACGAGGTTGCTACACACCTCATCGTCGAGCTCTATTCTAAGTAATCGTCAGATTGCAAAGATAACTGAACTCGTAAACACTTATTGCGAAACAGGAGGGTTTTTATGCTGGAAAAAATCAACAAGCCGGATATCGACATTGTCGAGCTTAAAAGTGACGGCAAATACGGCAAATTCGTTTTAGCACCGCTTGAGCGTGGATATGGTATAACACTTGGAAACAGCCTCAGACGTGTGCTGCTCTCCTCACTTCCGGGTGTGGCTGTAACATCTGTGAAGCTTTCTGGCAAAGATGGTACAGTTCACCATGAGTTGTCAACGATTCCGGGCGTTAAGGAAGATGTTACTGAGATAATTCTCAGTATCAAGGGACTTACTGCAAAGCTCCACGGCGAAGGTCCGAAGACCGTTTACGTGGAGGCAGAGGGTGAGTGCGAAATTACAGCAGGTGACATAAAGACTGACTCTGAGGTAAATATACTTGACCCTGGTATGCATATCGCTACACTGGGCAAGGACGCAAAGCTCTACATGGAGATTACTATTGACAAGGGACGTGGATATGTATCAGCCGAAAGAAACAAGAAACAGGTAAGTCTTCCTGTTGATGTCATTGCGGTTGACAGCATATATACACCGGTTCTCAAAGTGAATTACACAGTTGAGGATACCCGTCTCGGACAGGTTACAGACTACGACAAGCTGACAATGGAGGTATGGACAGATGGTACTATATCTGCAAAGGAAGCACTGTCACAGGCTGCAAATCTCCTTAATGAGCATCTTAAGCTCTTTATCGACCTTTCTGAAGAAGCAGGTCTTGCAGAGATTCTTGTTGAGAAAGACGAGAAGGGCAAGGAGAAGATTCTTGAAATGACAATCGAGGACCTCGACCTGTCAGTACGTTCATTCAACTGCCTTAAACGTGCAGGAATAAATACAGTAGATGACCTCATCAACAAGTCTGAGGAAGAAATGATGAAGGTTAGAAACCTTGGAAAGAAATCCTTCGATGAGGTAAAGGAAAAGCTCCAGTCACTGGGCTTTGACCTTTCTTCAGAAGAAGAATAATACTATTAATATCACTTAAAGAAAAGGAGTGAAATACATGCCGGGTACAAGAAAACTGGGCAGAACATCTGACCACAGAAAGGCAATGCTCAGAGGTATGGTAACTTTCCTTCTCGAAAACGGTCAGATAGAAACTACCGTTACAAGAGCTAAGGAAGTACGTGCTGTCGCAGAGAAGATGATTACTATCGGTAAAAACAGCGACCTGCACTCCAAGCGTCAGGTAATGTCTTACGTTACAAAAGAAGCCGTTGCCAAGAAGCTTTTCGATGAAATCGCACCTAAGTATGCAGAAAAGAACGGCGGATATACACAGATTATCAAGACTGGTCCTCGCCGTGGAGATTCCGCAGAAATGGCAATTATCAAGCTCGTAGACTGATTCATTCAGCCGTTCCCTCACGGGAACGGCTTTTTTACTGATTATATTAAAGTTTTTTAAAAACTGATTTGACATTAATCAGAAAACAGGGTATAATATATTAGGAGATAATATATTAAAAGGAGCTGAAAATGGCTACAGAACTTTTTTCAGAAATAGAATATCTTAAAGGCGTAGGAAAAGTACGTGGCGAAAATTACCGCAGACTCGGAATATGTACGCCGTATGACCTTATATATCATATTCCACGCAGTTATCTTGATTTCCGTACACATATCCCGATTTCACAGGCGGAAAATGATAAACCGTGTGTACTTAAACTCACAATTATAAAGAAGATACCGCCGTCGAGAATCCGGAACAAGCTCGTAATCTGTAAAGCCTCCGCTACCGACGGAATTGATAATATAACAATTGTGATATATAATAATGTATATTCATTCAATGCACTGATTGAAAACGAAACATATTATATGTACGGAAAAGTTACAGGCGGATTCATACAGAGGGAAATACAGTCACCGGTATATGTAAAGGCGGATTCTCCGGCAATGATACAGCCGTTGTACCGTCTTACTCAGGGACTTGCGGTAAATTCTGTCCGTGCGAATATACGGCAGGCTCTTGATATAATGAATAAATCTTCGTTTGAAACGCTTCCGCAGGATATTATGGAGCGTTATGGGCTTTCTCCGCTTATGTGGTCACTGGAAAATATACATTTTCCCGAAAGCAGTTCTGCATCTGAATCAGCACGGCGCAGAATTGCATTTGAGGAACTCCTTAAATTACAGCTTGGTATGCTTATGCTTAAAATCCGCAGAAAAGATTTAACATCTGCTGTTATGAAAAAAGATATATCAATGGCTGATTTTTATAAGACACTTCCTTTTGAGCTTACTCAGGGACAATCAGATGCAGTCAATGAAATAATCGCCGATATGTGCAGCGGAACATCTATGAACCGTCTTTTACAGGGTGATGTGGGAAGCGGAAAAACCGCTGTGGCAGCGGCAGCCTGTTATTTTTCGGCGAAAAATGGATTCCAGTCAGCAGTTATGGCTCCTACAGGAATTTTAGCGATACAGCATTATCACACATTCAGTTTATTTTTAGAACCGCTTGGCATAAAGACTGCACTTCTGACAGGAGCAACTTCGGCAAAACAAAAATCTGAAATACGTGAAAAACTTCTGAACGGCGAAATTCAGGTAATCACAGGAACTCACGCAATAATTCAGAAAGATGTTGAATATAAATCGCTCGGACTGGTAATCACGGACGAACAGCACAGATTCGGAGTTGCACAGAGGGCGGCACTTGCTCAGAAAGGAGATTCTCCGCACAGGCTTATCATGTCAGCGACTCCTATTCCCCGAACTCTTGCACTGAATATGTTCGGCGACCTTGATGTTACGAGTATACATCAGCTCCCGAAAGGGAGAAGTCCGGTAAAGACATACGCCGTAACAGGCAGAAAACGTGAAGGAGCTTTCGGATTTGTCCGGGCAAGACTTGACGAAGGACGGCAGGCATATATCGTATGTCCGATGATAGAGGAAAGCGAAAGCGAACTGTTTGCTGTTAAAACATATGCGGAAAACGCTTCCCGAACAACGCTTAAAGGTTATACCACTGCACTTCTGCACGGAAAAATGAAACAATCGGAAAAAGAAGATGTTATGAAACGTTTCAGTGACGGAAAAATACAGGCTCTTATATGTACAACTGTAGTCGAAGTAGGTGTTGATGTTCCGAATGCTGCTGTTATGGTTATCGAAAATGCAGAACGTTTCGGACTTTCACAGCTTCACCAGCTTCGTGGACGGGTAGGACGTGGAAAATTTGAAAGTACCTGTATTCTTATAACCGATAATAAAAATGAGGACTGCATACGCCGAATGAAAATCATTTCGTCTACTGCCGACGGATTCAGAATCGCACAGGCAGACCTTGATATGAGAGGTCCGGGAGATTTTTTCGGCAATGCCCAGCATGGACTTCCACCGCTTAAAGTTGCCGATGCTTCGGATATTGCAGAACTTTCGGAAGATGTACGTAAATGCGCCGAAGAACTTCTGCATAATGACCCTAATCTTGATAACCCCGAACATCGTGCAATAAAAGCTGATATGCTAAGATTATTCAGCAAGAATATTTGTTCATGAAATATTTGAAAAAACCCTTGACAAGATTGATAAGATATGATATAATGAAAAACAGAGTTCAAGACTCTTAAATATTGATAATTTTCCGGAATATAGATGTGCGGGCCCTGTGCAACAAGACACCGTGAACCATGTCAGGCGGGAGACCGAGCAGCATTAAGCGGAACGTCTCGTGTGCCGCAGCCAGCCTGCACATCTATGTTCCGGAACTTTATGTTCAGGAGGTGCTGTTATGTATAAGGCTTTATATCGCAAGTGGAGACCTCTTACTTTCGATGATGTCATATCTCAGCAGCATATCACCGATACATTGAAAAATCAGCTCCGGAACGATAAGACCGCTCATGCGTATCTGTTTACAGGCTCAAGAGGTACGGGAAAGACTACCTGTGCCCGTATTCTCGCAAAAGCCGTAAACTGTCCGAATATGAAAGACGGTAATCCCTGCCTTGAATGCGATATTTGCAGAGAGGCGGACGACGCTTCTCTCATCGATATTGTTGAAATAGATGCGGCTTCAAACAATGGCGTTGAAGATATACGGGATTTGCGTGACGGTGCAGTTTATTCGCCGGAACGCTGTAAATTCAAGATATATATTATTGATGAGGTTCATATGCTTTCGGCATCGGCTTTCAATGCACTGCTGAAAATCATGGAAGAACCACCGCCATATGTGAAGTTCATACTTGCCACTACCGAAATACACAAAGTTCCTGCCACAGTTGCTTCACGCTGTCAGAGATATGATTTCCGCCGTATACGTTCAGCGGATATTGCTTTAAGATTAAGATATATCGCACAGCAGGAAAATATCGGACTTTCGGCAGAGGGTGCGGCTCTGATTGCAAAAATCGCCGACGGCGGTATGCGTGATGCCGTTTCGCTTCTTGACCAGTGTTCCGTCTGTGCAGATGAAATAACCGCCGAAACCGTATCGCAGGCAGCTGGAATTGCAGGACGTGAATATCTGTTTGATATTCTTGATGCAGTTTTTGCAGAAGATGCTCCGAAAGCTCTTGAAGTCACAGCACAGCTTTACGATATGTCAAAGGATTTGACAAGGCTTTGTGATGAATTAATATTACAGCTCCGGAATGTTATGCTCATAAAAGCCACTCCGAAAACTGCCGGCGATATAATAACAGTAATGCCGGACGAAATGGAAAGACTCCGCAAACTCGCTGAAAAAAACGAACTTCCAAAGATTATGGAACATCTGAAACAGCTTCAGCTCTGCCGTGAACATATGGGACACGTTATAAATAAGCGTGTGGAATTTGAGCTCGCTCTTATCAGGCTTTGCAGCGGAATCCATGATGAACCGGTTTCATCTGTATCTTCTGTAAACAGCGGAGCAATGGAAAAAATCAGACTTCTTGAAAATAAAATAGCGGATATGGAAAAAGGAAAAGTTTCTTTCACTCCGAAACAGAATGATGTTCTCACAGCTTCCGCACCGAATGTGGAAAACGAACCGCCGAATGTCCGCATTGACATTAAAAATCTGAAAACAGATGAACTTGAACCATGTATTAAGTGGGACGATATACTTGCTGAGTTTCAGCATATAAATCCGTCAGTAGCCGGAAGTCTTGACGGCTCAAAGGCTTATTTAAAGGGAAATGTAATGTGTATCGAAACGCCGAACCGGTTTTTTATATCATTGTTCAAGTCCGATAAAAATAATGCTATTTCGCTGAGAAAAGCTATATTTAATGTTCTCGGAAGATATTATAATATTTCAGCAAGATGTACCGCCACTGTTGAGGAAACAAAATCCAGAGCGGAACAGCTGATTAAAAAGGCAATTGACAGCGGAATCGAAACCGCTGTTGATAATACAAATATGTAAGAATCTGTTTATTTATAAAATAATTATTGTAACAGATTCTGATTTCTGATATTAAAGGAGAATTTTGAAATGAAAGCAAGAGTACCAAAACTTGGCAACAGCGCACAGAATATGAATCAGATGATACGTCAGGCACAGAAGATGCAGGACCAGATAACAGAGCTTCAGGACGATATTGAAGCACGTGATTTCTCTGCCACATCTGGAGGCGGAGCTGTGGAGGTAACACTCAGCGGAAAGAAAATCATCAAGTCTCTCAATATCAAGCCGGAAGTCGTTGACCCCGAGGACGTTGAAATGCTTCAGGACCTTATCATCAGCGCAGTGAATGAGGCTGTAAACAATATCGAAGCAACTACAGAATCCGAAATGAGCAAGATAACCGGCGGTGTTTCCATACCGGGAATGTTTTAATGGCTGACCATAATGCACTTCCGCTGATAATACTCACGGAAAAATTTGCATCTCTCCCCGGAATCGGCATGAAATCGGCACAGCGTATTGCCTATCATGTTATGACTATGGACGAAAATTCGGTTGAGGAGTTCGCACAGGCACTTCTTGACGCAAAGAAAAAAGTTCATTGCTGTAAGGTCTGTCAGAATTTGACAGAGCGTGAAGTATGCCCGATATGCGGTGACCCGAACCGCATGAAAAGCGTTATATGCGTGGTTGAATCGCCGAAAGATGTGACCGCTGTCGAACGTACACACGAATACGGCGGATTGTATCACGTTCTGCACGGTCTGCTGTCGCCTATGGACGGCATAACTCCTGATAAGCTCCGGATACGTCAGCTTTTAGCCCGTATTTCCGGAGGAGGAACGGAAGAAGTGATAATGGCTACAAATCCTACAGTTGAGGGCGATGCGACTGCACTTTATATCGCCAATCTGCTGAAACCTCTGGGAATAAAAGTATCTCGTCTTGCATTTGGTCTGCCTGTAGGCGGTATGCTTGAATATGCTGACGAGGTAACATTATATAAGGCTATCGAGAACAGAAATCTGATATGATAAATAAAAAATCCCACGAACCGCAAGAATTTCGTGGGATTTTTATTTTATTAAATTACCTGATTACTTGGCTGCATTGAGCATTTTAGCAAGCTGTGATTTTTTTCTTGCAGCCTTATTTTTATGCATAAGACCCTTTGCGCAAGCCTGGTCAACTCTCTTGATAGCGAGTCTTACAGCTTCTGTCTTATCAGCAGCACCGGCAGTGCAGGCAGTATCAGCCTTTTTGATGATAGTCTTGAGGTTAGATTTTCTTGACTTATTGGCAGCAGCCTTTGAAGCGTTTACCTTAACTCTTTTCTTGGCAGATTTAATATTTGGCATTCTCTTGTACACCTCCTGAAAATTTCCACGTATTCACCGCAGAATATTACATAAAATAAACACACTGTTACAGTGTGCCGGCGACTGCAACGCACAGTCACCCACTGAGACAACAATAATTATACCATTTACTTCAAAAAAAATCAATAGGCAATTTAAACAAATAATTAACGGTTAAAGGAGAATTTTATGGGATTCAGGTCTGATTTGGCGGTTGAACAGATAAATACACATAATCTTCCTGAAGGAGTTCACATGAAAACACGGGGAAAAGCGTTCAGCATAACGGAGATAATCATTGACGATGACAGTCACAAGGATACGCTCGGAAAGACGAAAGGAAGATACATCACACTTGAAAGCGGAAGTCTGAGCAGGTTCAATGATAATTATGAAGAAATGGCAGAAGAATTATCTGCCGAAATTTCACGTCTCATACCGGAGGGAGAAATATTTGTTGCTGGTCTCGGAAACCGTGATATTACACCTGATGCGATGGGACCATTGTCCGCCGAAAAAGTGCTTGCAACACGTCATCTTAAAAGCGAATTTGACAGTGAGGAAGAAAAATTCCTTATGAATCTGAGACCGGTCAGCAGTCTTGCCGGAGGAGTTCTCGGACAGACCGGAATTGAAACGGCGGAATTGATTTGTGCAGTATGCCGGAACATAAAACCGTCAGCGATTATTGCAGTTGATGCACTTGCGTGTTCGGATGTCAGCCGTCTCGGAACTACAATTCAGATAAGCGACAGCGGAATTTCTCCCGGAAGCGGAGTATCAAATTCACGCAAAGAGCTTTCAGAGGCAACTATGGGGATTCCGGTAATTGCGGTAGGCGTGCCGACTGTGGTCGATATGCACACGATAGTACGCAGTCTTGCCGGAATCGAACTTCCTGACGATACGCCGAACATGATAGTTACGCCCCGTGATATAGACCGTCTGACCGAAAGAGCGTCACAGCTTATATCTCTGGGAATAAATATGGCATTACAGCCGGAACTGACATTTCAGGAAATACAGGGACTTTTTTAGAAAAGTTTCGGGAGTTTCATATATTATCAGTATTCCTGTTCGTCTGCTGTTTCGGATTCCGGTTCTGTTGTTGCAGAATCCGGATTTTCCTGACCGAAAGGAACTTTTTCATCGGTATGCACGGTAACTATGAATCCGTCAACATTGTTTCCGGAAATATCGTATTTATATCCCGACGGAACGGGAACGGAAGTAACATCTGAACCGTCATCGGAAGCGTAGTAGAAGATTTCATAATTTTTGCCGTCGTCGTCAGTCACAAAAAGATGTTCACCGCTGTATTCGTAGTTATTTTTAAGCAGGTCGATATATTCCTCAAAGCAGATATTTTGTTTTGTCATATATGTTGCGTGGGGAACACCGACATATCGGAAATGCCACGGTTCGGAGCGGTATTTTGTAATATCTTTTTTATCTTCTGTATATCGGATAATAAAACCGTATTTATAGCAGTTTTCGTTGAGCCATTGGAAATCTCCGTCACCCTGATAGTCATAATTCACGGTTTCGCTGAAATCGAAAGCGTAACCGGTTTCGTGTTCGCTGAATCCGGCAGGAGCAACAATTGGAGCTTCCTCTGAATCGTCGTTACTGGAATTGATGAAATTATTATAGAGTTCCTCCTGAAAATCCTTGGTACGGTATGAGCCGTATATAATCAGGGTATCATTATAATATTTTTCGTAGAAATCCTCAATCATCTGTGCCATGGGTTCATAGACACTTCGGCGTATTTTATAGGTATAGTCAACGGCGGTGAACATATGTCTGTCGGTTTCGTCGTTCATTTCCATGATGCTTACGAGGTCGGCGTTTTCGTTTTCGTAATATTCGTGGTCGTTGTTTACGAGAATGAGTTCGCCGTCGAATTTAGAACGTGTATCTACCACAGCCGAAGTAAAAATTATCTTATTCGGGTCAAGAACATCTGAAGTATCGGGGATTTCGATTTCACTGACATCTGAAGCCATATCCGAAGTTTCGGGAACTATCTGAGCGTGTTTCCAGCAGCTATATCCGACATATCCGGCAGTACCCAATGCAATAAGGCATATTGTAAGCTCGACAGATGTTTTGGTTCTGTTTATGCTTTTTTCCTTTGTTATTTTTTTCTTAGGCATTTTTTCAACTCCGTTCTTAGTTTATTTATACGACTATAATAATTATTATACCACAAAAATATGAAAAAATATAGTGTTTTAAGACAAGCATTATATCAATTTAGAGCCGAAA
>CAMWYX010000006.1 GCA_947178575.1 uncultured Ruminococcus sp.
ACAACAGAAACAACAACAACTACAACCACAACAACTACAACGACAACAACTACAACCACAACAACAGAGGAAACAACAACAACTACACATCCAGGTTCTGTTGCTCCAGGTACAGAGGAAGTAACAACAACAACTCGTCCTAATATTAGTGGTGGTGACGAAGACGCATTTACAACAACAACTACAACAGAAATAACAACGACAACTACTATAGTTGCAAATATCAATATCAGCAAGCAGGATATTCACGGTACTGAAGTAGCAGGAGCAACTCTCATGCTCACAGGTACAGACAGAGACGGCAATGCTGTCAACTTCTCTGCTGATGATGTAGAATTTGGCTATGGTGCTGAATTTGTAAGCGACGGTACAGAACTTACATGGGTTTCTGGTATGGAAAATACACTCATCAAGAATCTTCCTGATGGCGTATATGTACTCCACGAAACTACAGCTCCTGACGGATTTGAAATCGCTGCAGATATCAGATTCACAATCAGAAGAGGTCACGTTATCGGACATGATGATGATACAGTCGTTATGGTCGATACAAGAGTAGGCGAAGTACGAATCAGTAAGTCTAACGTATATGGTGACGAACTCTCCGGTGCAAGACTTACTCTCACAGGTACAGATGCCGACGGCAATGAAATTGCATTCGATGCAGAAAATATTGTTCTCGGAAGAGGTGCACAGCTCGTATTAGCTGATTCACACGAATTTACATGGATTTCAGGTTCAAGACCTACATTCGTAAGAAATCTCTCAGACGGTACTTATGTACTCCACGAAGAAGCAGCTCCTAACGGATACAAACTGACAGCTGACATTACATTTACAGTAACTGACGGTGATGTTGAAGGCGAAGTAGGAATTGACGGCGACCATATCTCTATGGTAGATGATATGATTTCAACAGATATCACTATCAGCAAGAAGAACATTCTTGGCAACGAGCTTGCAGGTGCAACTCTCACTCTTACAGGTACAGACTTCACAGGCAGAGATGTTGAATTTAATGTAGATGATGTTACTGTAGGTGATGGCGGTGAACTTATCTCTGGCGGTAATGGACTCGCATGGATTTCAGGTTCAGAAGCTACATCAATAAGAAATCTTGTAGACGGTACTTATGTACTCCACGAGGTTGCAGCTCCTAACGGATACGAAGTAACAGTAGACATTACATTCACAATTTCAAACGGTGTCGTAAACGGCGAAGTAGGCGTTGAAGGCAACGAAATCACAATGATTGATGACTTTGCAGTTACAGATATCGAAATCAGCAAGGTAAACATATTCGGTTCTGAAATTGCAGGCGCAACACTTACACTCACAGGTACACACGCTGATGGCGGAAGCATAGAGTTCTCAGTTGACAATGTTGTTATCGGTGAAAATGGACAGCTTGTTTCAACAGAAAACACAACAGAGCTTACATGGCTTTCAGGTACAACATCTACACTGATTAAGAATCTCCCTGACGGTACTTATGTACTTCACGAGGTTGCAGCTCCTAACGGATATCAGGTAGCTACAGACATTACATTCACAATCACAAACGGCATTCTGACAGGCGAAGTTGGAGTAAGCGGTGATTCCGTAACAATGGTTGACGATATGAGCGGAACTGATGTTTACCTCAGCAAAGAAAACGTATTCGGTTCTGAGCTTGCAGGTGCAACACTGACACTCACAGGTACAGACTTCACAGGACACACTGTAGAATTTACACAGGATTCACTTACACTCGGCGAAGGTGCCGGATTCGTAAGCAGCGGAAACGAACTTACATGGACTTCCGGAACAACAGCTTCAATGGTTAAGAATCTCCCGAACGGTACTTATGTACTTCACGAGGTTGCAGCTCCTAACGGCTATCAGATAGCTACAGACATCACATTTACAGTAGAAGACGGCGTTGTAACAGGCGAAGTAGGCGTTGAAGGCAACGAAGTAACAATGGTTGACGATATGCTTACAACCAATGTATCAATCAGCAAGGTAAATGTAAACGGTGATGAAATTGCAGGTGCAACACTTACACTTACAGGTAAGGACTTCTTAGGCAACACAATCAAGTTCACACAGGATTCACTCGAACTCGGCGAAGGTGCTGGATTCGTAAGCAGCGGTGATGAGCTTACATGGACTTCCGGAACAAAGTCAACACTGGTTAAGAATATTCCTGACGGTACTTATGTACTTCACGAAGTTGCATCTCCTAATGGCTATCAGGTAGCTACAGACATCACATTCACAATTGAAAACGGCGTTCTTACAGGTGAGGTCGGCGTAAACGGTGATTCCGTAACAATGGTTGACGATATGACTGTTACTGATGTTACAATCAGCAAGCAGGACATCGCAGGCAAGGAACTCAACGGCGCATCACTCACACTCACAGGAACAGACTTCAACGGAAATACTGTTGAATTCACACAGGATTCACTCGTACTCGGAGAAGGTGCTGCACTGACATCAGCAGGCAAGGAACTTGCATGGATTTCAGGAAAGACATCATCTGTTGTAAAGGGTCTCCCTGACGGTACTTATGTACTTCACGAAGTTACAGCTCCGGACGGATACGAAGTTGCTACAGATATTACATTCACTATTGCATCAGGCGTTATCGTTGGTTCTGTAGGAGTTGAAGGAACTACTGTAACAATGATTGACAAGAGGGTTCTTGCAGAAGTTGAAATCAGCAAGCAGGACGTATACGGCGAAGAACTCGCAGGCGCACAGCTTACACTCAGCGGTGTTGATGCAGACGGCAATGATATTGTTTTCGACATCAAGCAGGTAGTTCTCGGAACAGATGCTAAGCTTGTATCCGAAGAAAACGGCAAGACACTCACATGGATTTCAGGCACATCTTCAACATTCATCAGCGACCTTGCAGACGGTACTTACGTACTCCACGAGGTTTCAGCTCCGAATGGATACAAACTTGCTACAGACATCAAGTTCACAGTAAAAGACGGCGTTATATCCGGAGGAGTAAGTGTTGACGGTAATACTGTAACAATGATTGACGAAAATATTGTTACAAGTTCAACCACAACAAGAACAACTTACACTCCTGTTGGTACAACAAGAACAACAAGAACAACAGTATCAACAACAACATATTCAGCAACAAACGCTCCGAAGACAGGCGATATCGGCGTAGGCGTTACAGGAATCGCACTGGCAGTAGCAGCTATGACAGCATTTGCAGTTCGCAGAAAGAGAGAAGACGAGGAATAATAATCCGAATTTTCCCGAATGACGTATAAAAAGGCTCTCCTGAGAAATCAGGAGAGCTTTTGCTTATTTATGAAAAGTGCTTTACAAATTTTGGAAAATGATGTATAATTATTGGTAGAATGTTGTATGGCGGTGAAAGAATGACTGAATATCTGAAAAAATATATGGAACAGATAGAACAGCGGATTGAATCATGTTCCGATATTGAAAGCTTTAATGAAATTCTGGCGGAACACAAGGATAAAATCGCTTTTATGCAGCATGAAAGAATAGTGCATTTTCTTGTTACAATGATGTTTTCAATCGTGCTGAGCATATTCTTGTGTGCGTTTATATTCAGCGAAAATCCGGCACTTATGCTTCTTGTTATTATAATTATGGTGTTGCTTGGATTTTATATCAAACATTATTATTTCCTTGAAAATACAGTTCAGAAGATGTATATTGTATATGACAGAATATTGAATCTATATAAAGAAATGGAGAAAGATAAAAATGACTAAAAAAGAAATCGCAGAACTCGCCTGCATGGAACTTGAAAAAATATATCCGGATATAGACTGTACACTTAAGTACAGCAAGCCGTATGAATTATTGTTTGCGACACGTCTTTCGGCTCAGTGTACCGATGCAAGGGTAAATATAATCACAAAGACGCTTTTTGTGAAATATCCTGATTTACAGGCGTTTGCAGATGCCGATATTTCTGAGCTCGAACAGGATATAAAATCATGCGGATTCTATCGGGAAAAGGCTAAAAGTCTGAAAGGAATGGCACAGAAACTTATTTCTGATTTCAACGGAGAAGTCCCCGATACTATGGAGGAACTTCTGACACTTCCGGGAGTAGGCAGAAAGACAGCGAATCTTGTTCTCGGTGATATTTACGGAAAACCGGCAGTAGTGACAGATACGCATTTTATACGGATAACCGGACGGCTCGGACTTACTGAAAACAAAGCTCCGGCAAAAGTAGAGCAGGATTTGAAAAAACTTCTTCCGGAAAAAACATCAGGTCATTTCTGTCATCAGACTGTACAGTTCGGGCGTGATGTATGCAGGGCAAGAAATCCAAAGTGTGAAGAATGTACGCTGAATTATTTCTGCCGGTATTATGCTTCACAGAAATAATTTTTTGAAGTAAAAAAGATATAATGCGTAAATCAGACGGAAAAGTTTCCGGAGTTTTTGTATAAAAATTTTTAAGAGATAATTTAAGCAGTATTTAAGCGGTTTTTTATTTATCTGACAAAAAATGTTTTTATGTTTTGTATATATATACAAAGTTATAGCCGGAGTATAAAAAAAATTAGGAAAAACTTGATTTTTTTAAGAATAAATGTTATAATTAAAGTGCAGTATAAAGGTTGCCGGTCTGATGTTTTGTTCCGGCGTGCCGTGTATTATATGGAGGGAATTAGTAATGCACAATTTTATGAAAAAAGCAGGCGCAGCTGTTATGGCTGCATCTATGGCAATCAATGGTCTGGCTATAGGTGCGGTGAATATTTTCGCTGCCGATTCTGCAAAATATGAGTTTGAAGATGCCACAGTTACAGGCACTATCGCCGTAACCGATGATTCGGCTGCAAGCGGTGGAAAAATACTCTTTATGAAAGAGGACGGCACTATCAGCATGGAAGTTGAAGCTCCGTCAACCGGAATGTATACTCTTTCAATCTATGCAATGGGAGAGGGCGGAGATAAAATCCAGACTCTCGCTATAAACGGCGTAGACCAGGGAAATATCAGCATAGCCGAAAGTAAGACATATAGTCCGACTTCAATGACTGTAAAGCTCAATGAGGGTAAAAATACGGTTACTATAAGTAAATCATGGGGCTGGTCGAAGTTTGACTATCTCACAATCGAAGCTGCTGAACTCAAGCCAATCAAGGCAACACAGACAACCTGCTGTGATGTTAATGCAACTGATGAAACAAGAGCTTTGATGTCGTATCTCGCAAGCGTTTACGGAAACGGAATTATTTCGGGTCAGCAGGAAATCTATAGCGGCGGTCCTCACGGTCTGGAACAGGAATTTGAATATCTTGAAAAACTTACAGGTCATATGCCGGCTATACGTGGATTCGATTACGGTAATTTCTGCTGTCCTGCATTCGGAAGTGATGACGGTTCTACAGAGCGTGTTATTGACTGGGTAAAGAATAGAAACGGTATTGCTACAGCATCTTTCCACCTCAATGTTCCGAAAGATACGGCAAGCTATAATATCGGCGACAGAATAGACTGGGGTCAGACCACATACAGCGAAAAAACAGACTTTTCACCTTCAAAGGCTGTAGTTGAGGGTACTAAGGAAAACCAGTATTATATGCAGGCTCTTACAACTCTCGCAAAGGAATTTAAAGAGCTTGAAGCCGAAGGCGTTCCGGTAATGTGGAGACCTCTTCACGAAGCCGAAGGCGGCGGCGGTGAAACAGGTTCATGGTTCTGGTGGGGCAGAGAAGGCTCTGAAGCTTACAAGGAACTGTGGAAGTTCACATATAAGGTACTTACAGAGGATTTCGGCTGTCATAACCTTATCTGGGTATGGAACAGCTATAACTATGAGTATTCTCAGGACTGGTATCCGGGAGATGAATATGTTGATATTATCGGCTACGATAAATACAACTGTTCAGACTGGTCTACCGGAACTAAAAAAGCATATCATAACGACAGTGCAATCAGTTCTACTTTCTATGGAATCATGGATAAGTATGACAGTGCAAAGATGATTGCCATGGCTGAAAACGACAGTTTCTCAACAGTAGAGAATCTCACTTCCGAAAAAGCCGGCTGGCTGTACTTCATGACATGGTATGATGCAGGCGGAAGTGCTGAAAGTGATAATCCGAATTTCCTTTCAGACCCGATATTCAACACAGAGGAAGATACAATCGCAATGTATCAGAGTGAATATTGTGTTACTCTTGACGAACTTCCGGCTGACCTTTATTCAAAGGAAACTCCTAAACCTACTCCGATTGAAACAAAGCCGACTACAACAAAAGACCCGACAAATACAACGACAAAGGTAACTACAGAGGCAGACCCGACAAAGAACTACGGCAAAGTAACATATGACAAAACCAAAAAGAGCTATCAGATAACACTTCCGAAAGAAGCAAAGGAATTTTATATTGATGTTGAACTTCCGAAGAACGTTACGTATGCAAACGGCGGACTTGGCGTAAGCATTCCGCTTGACGGCGAGTATTACTGGGCTAATATCCAGTGGGAAGCAACAAAGAGCGGTTCTGTAAAGGTGAACGTCGTTGACAATCTTTTCAATATATCGCTTGGTCTGGACGAAGTAAAAGACGAAGCACTTCTTAAGAAGCTCAAAGCCGAACTTGGCAAATCTACTGTTTATGAGGGTCAGATTTGGTATGCAGGAGAGGGAGATAAAGCTGTTGAAACCGACGGCGTTAAGATTCTTTCCGCATATATCAAGGACGAATCCGGAACAACAGTTACAACAACTACAAAACCGTCAGAGCCCTCAACAGGCGGAGATGATGTCAAGGTTTCACTGTACGGTGATTCAAACTGTGACGGCGAAGTCAGCGTAGCCGACGCTACATTGGTTCTCCAGTGTCTCGGAAACAAGGATAAATACAAACTTACAGAACAGGGTGCAAAGAATGCCGACTGTTACAATCCGGGCGACGGACTTTCAGCTATGGACGCTCTTGCAATTCAGAAACTTGATGCAGGTGCAATAAAGGAACTTCCGGAACTCGTTGCTGATAAATAATTTATAAATCCAATATAAAAGGGACTTCGCAGAAGTCCCTTTTATTTTATTTCTTGTTTTTCCGGTACACTATTGTAAGTCCACGTATCAGCAGGTCATTGTCGATATATATTTTACGTCTGCACAGGGGAATAACAACCGAGGAAAGTCCTCCTGTAGCCACAGCGGTGCATGATTCCCCGAGCTCTTCCTCAATGCGTTCTATGATTCCGTCAATTGCACAGGCATTTGAATAAAGTGCACCGCTTTTCATGCAGTCAATTGTATTTTTTCCGATAATATTATCAGGAACTTCAAAATCTATTTTAGGAAGCTGTGCGGTTCGCTGAATAAGTGCATCTGAAGCTACTCCCATACCTGTCATTATAAGTCCGCCGATATAATTTTTATTTTTATCCACAACTGAAATAGTTGTTGCAGTTCCCATATCGATAATAATAATCGGAACAGGATAAGTATTTATAGCAGCGACGGCATCAACAGCCTGGTCACTTCCGAGCTGACGTGGATTATCAATAAGAATATTGATTCCCGTTTTTACTCCCGGACCTGCAACCATAGCATTTACGCCGAACAGTTTTTTTATTGCCGATTTGACTGTATTCGTGACCGACGGCACAACCGATGACATAACAGCATCATGAATATCACTGAATTTGAAATCATTCATTTCGAGAATATTTTTAATCAGCGATGCGTATTCTGTGGCGGTTGCATTGTGATTTGTGGAAATTCTTTCTGATACAATGATATTGTCATCAATGTCCACACAGCCGAAGACAATATTTGTGTTTCCGATATCAACAGCTAAAAGCATATTAAAATCCTCCTGATTATGTAATTATATAAATTTATCTGCATTTTCCCAGCGGATAAAGGATTTGTACTTGATTATGACTATATTTTTTGGTACAGGATAACGGCATGTTAATTCAAGTACATATTTTCCGTCGGGAAGATAGAATACTATGAATTTTTTTCTTCCGCCTCGTGTACGTTCGCCGTCAAACGAGTGGTCAACCTCGATTTCTGCATATATGGCGGAATCGTCCATATTTGCCCATATATATTCATATACGGCATATATTGCAAGGCAAATAAGTGTTGCAGGTATGATAACTGCAAGTGATACAAGCATTGTTTCCATACCGTCCGACAGCATTATGAAGAAAGCTATTATAAGTTCAAGTCCGATTGCAGCTGCCGTAAGAATAAGATAATCTTTTTTATTGAATTGAAATTTTTTCTTCATTCTGTCAGGTAACTTTTTCCATTCCAGCGGACTTGCTTCAGTTATTTTCTTTTTTTCATCAGGTTTAAGATGATGTATTACAGCGTAATCAACGGCAAGCGTGAGTAAAATAATTGCAAGGCTTCCGGCGATAAGATATAAGTATATCATATCAGATTCAATATTATAAGGCAGAACTGTAAAAAGTATAATTATTACCAGAAATGCCCAGAAAAGCGAGAAAATAACCGGCAGTGACTTTCCGTGAAAAAGATGCCGGTGTTTAAGTCGTTTCATGATAAATCCCCCTGAAAACATTATATCACAGATTTTCATAAAAATCTATAGATTTATAAAAATTTTTGTGATATAATAAAAACAAAAGGAGGTTTTTATTATGTTAAAAGGAAAAACAGTGTTACTCGGAGTATCAAGCTCCATAGCAGCATACAAGATGTGCAACGTTGCAAGAATGCTTACAAAATTAGGTGCGGAAGTTCATGTATCAATGACTGTAAACGCAGCGAATTTTGTTCACCCGTTTACTTTTGAGACTCTCACGCAGAATAAGTGTCTGATTGATACGTTTGACCGGAATTTTCAGTACAGTGTCGAACATATCGCAATTGCCAAAAAATCCGATGTTGTACTTATTGCACCGGCAACGGCGAACATCATAGGCAAGATTGCAAACGGTATAGCGGACGATATGCTTACAACAACGGTAATGGCGTGTACGTGCAGGAAAATCATAGCTCCGGCGATGAATCACAATATGTATCACAATCCGATAGTTCAGGAGAATATCGAAAAGCTCCGCCGTTTCGGATATGAGATAATAGAGCCGGTTCACGGAATGCTCGCCAACCGTGATACAGGAGACGGAAAGCTCCCCGACGAAGATACATTGGTTGAATATATTATCCGTGAAATCGCCTTTGAAAAGGATTTGCAGGGGAAAAAGATACTGGTTACAGCAGGTGCAACACGGGAATCAATTGACCCCGTGCGTTTTATAACAAATCATTCAAGCGGAAAAATGGGATATGCCATAGCACGTGCCGGAATGCTCAGGGGTGCGGAAGTTACAGTAATATCGGCACATACGGACATTAATCCGCCAATGTTTGTTGATGTTGTTCCGGTCGAATCGGCGGAAGATATGTTCAGCGCAGTAAGGGAGCGAATGGATTCCGCCGATATTATAATCAAGGCGGCTGCTGTTGCGGATTATACTCCCGTTGCGGTATCGGACAGCAAAATCAAAAAATCGGACGGCGATATGCGTATAGAACTTAAACGCACAACCGATATTCTCAAATATATCGGCGAACACAGAACAAATCAGATTGTATGCGGTTTTTCAATGGAAACAGATAACGTAATTGAAAATTCACGCAGAAAGCTGGAATCAAAAAAATGTGATATGATTTGTGCAAATTCCCTGAAAAAATCGGGAGCAGGATTCGGAACGGATACAAACATCATCACAATGATAACAAAAGACGGCACCGAGGAAATTGAACTGATGTCAAAATTCGATGCCGCAAATATTATTCTTAGCAGACTAAGAGAGATAATATAAAAGATTAAAAAGTTCTTAGTTGCTGTATTTAGGTTCACACGTCAGATTTATTCCGAGACGCTTGAAAATACGTTCATCAACGGCGGAAAGTATAACTGTTGAATGAACTTCACAGCCCCAGAGATTTGAAATCTGTTCCATTGCCTTTCTTGCATTTTCATCTGTAGTTGCACATATTGAGAGTGCGAGAAGTGTTTCGTCTGTGTGGATACGTGGATTATTATTGCCGAGATGATTTACTTTCAAATCCATAATCGGCTCGATGACGTGTGGTGACATAAGAAGAATATTATCATCAAGACCGGCAAGATGTTTGAGTGCATTCAGGAGAAGTCCGGAAGCTGCACCGAGGAGTTCCGAGGTTCTGCCGGTCAGTACAGTTCCGTCGGGAAGTTCCATAGCGGCGGCAGGTGCACCGGTTTCCTGTTCTTTTGCGAGAGCGGCGGCAATGGTTTTTCTGTTGTCCGGCGTAATATTTGCCTGTTTCATGAGAAGTGTGAGCTTCATTTCTTCGTCTTCGGAAATAAGACCTTTCCGTCTGTCGCAGAGACCTGTATAATACCGGCGTATGATTTCATCACGGGCGGCGTTGCACGTTGCTTCATCATCTATGATGCAGTTTCCTGCCATATTTACGCCCATATCCGTGGGAGATTTGTACGGTGATTCACCAAGGATATTTTCAAACATGGCGTTAAGTACGGGGAATATCTCAATATCACGGTTGTAATTTACAGTGGTTTTGCCGTACGCTTCAAGGTGGAACGGGTCAATCATATTGACGTCGTTGAGGTCGGCGGTAGCGGCTTCATATGCTATATTTACGGGGTGGCGGAGCGGAAGATTCCATATAGGGAATGTCTCGAACTTGGCATATCCGGCATTGATTCCACGTTTATGCTCGTGATACAGCTGAGAAAGACAAGTTGCCATTTTTCCGCTTCCGGGTCCTGGAGCAGTTATTACAACAAGACGGCGTGAAGTTTCGATATATTCGTTTTTTCCGTATCCGTCTTCGCTGATGATGCGTTTTAGGTTTGACGGATAGCCCTTGATTGAATAGTGATGATATACCTTTATTCCGAGATTTTCGAGGCGGTTCTGGAAAGCGTCTGCGGTGGGCTGGTTGTCGTATCTTGTGAGAACGACACTGCTGACATACAGACCGATTTTTCTGAATACATTTATCAGGCGTATAACATCGACATCATACGTGATTCCGAGGTCGCCACGTATTTTATTTTTCTCAATATCGTCGGAATTTATTACGATAACTATTTCAGCTTCGTCTTTGAGCTGAAGAAGCATCTGCAATTTGCTGTCCGGCTTAAATCCCGGAAGTACACGTGAAGCGTGATAATCGTCGAAAAGTTTTCCGCCGAACTCAAGATAGAGCTTGTCCCCGAACTGAGCGATACGCTGGCGGATATGTTCGGACTGCATGGTAAGATATTTTTCATTGTCAAAACCGATTTTTTTATTCATATTTAAACTCCTTTAAAATAAATGCTGACAATAATATTATATAGCAGATTTTCAAAAAAAGCAATAGAATATCAAAAAAAACCTGTACGGAACAAGTACAGGTTTTCTGATAAATTTAAATGATTTAATATGTATTTGTTTCGATTCCGGCTTGTCTGCATAGAATTTCATACGCAGAGAATACCGAATCAGAGCCGGTAATAAATTTGTTTGAGGCGAGAGAACAGGTATATTCGCCGTCAATGAATACATAGCAGTATTCGTCGTCAGCCGGAACAAAGTCAACCGATTTTTCTGTTCCGTTATTTAAGATATAATGAACGGAAAGCAGAGGATACTCAAGAACCGGTTGGGATTCCACATCGATATTATCGATTCCGACATATGAGAAACGATTGAAGAAATTCTGAAAATAGCTGAAAATTTCGGCATTTCCGAGATTTATTTCATTTCCACGGCATTCCGCTGTTTTTCCGGAAGCATTAACCGTGAAGCTGTCGGAAAAATCAGTTCCGGAGATTTCAAATTCAGCCGTTTCGTTTATGCTGGAAAATTCAAATCTGTCCATAATAAAATCGGAATATGTCTGATTTATGAATTTAAGGTCTCCGGCGTAGTAGGTTGCAACCTGCTGGCAATCGTCTATATATACATGAGTATATGAATCGGCATTTTGTCCGTATCTGCTCATGAAAAGCGTCCTTTGCGAACCGTCGGAAGCTCTGACGATAAATTCCGCAATCGGATTGTCAAATCCGTACTTTGTGAAATCCTCGTCCGTTTCGGGGAGTATTTCAACGGCTGTAACTCTTGTCATCAGCGTAAGTATACTGGAAACAGCTGTCTGGTCTATGGTGAGGAGTTCATATTCCGGCGGAAGTTTCCACGTCCTTGTCGTTTCGTCATATGAAAGATTATATATTGTTTCGCCGTCCTTTATGAGTTCAAGCCCTGTTATTTCTGATTCGCTGTAGGGGATAAGATTCTTGTCTTTAAGCTCCAGTCTTGAGGAAAGAATTTCTGTCGCATCGGCGGACTGGATAGCGTATATATTAGACTTGCTGTCGGTACAGGCATAGTAATATCCGCCTGTAGGGCTTTGTTTTCCGATATACAGCGTGTGAGGAGTTTCACCCTCGTACACCGTTACTTTATACGGATTATCGAGACCGTATTTGGCTTTGTTTTCGTCATCTGCACTGCCGTAGCTTGCATCGGCAGTAAGCGATGAAATAAATGTGCATATTCCCTGAACTTTTATCTGGTCGAGAGTGAATATATCAGAGGAAGAAGCAGTCATAATCCATTTTGAGCCGTCGTTTTCAAGAGTATAGTTTTCGCCGGAAACTTCTATTTCTATTTTACCGATACTGTCGGAATCAATTTTGAACAGCTCATTATCGGCAAGAATTTCGACCTGTTTCTGATTATCCTTTTCACTCTTTGATTTTACCGCAACAAATGCACCGATTGAAATTCCGGAGGCAATGAGGAGGGCGACAATTGCAATAACAGCCTTTTTCATCAAGCGTATCTCCTTTTAAGCCATACGGCGAGACCGAGAACAGCAAACACAGCCGGAACTATAAAGAATAAGCGTATAGCTCTTGTGGCATCTTTTCCGTCCTCAAACGTCATAGTATCATATGAGTTGAATTTATTCTGTATGCCCATATCAACATCACTGTTATACAGCCATGAATTTGAAAACTGAATAAGACAGCGTGTTCCGACTGTGGGAATATGGAATGTATTATCAATAGGCTCGTCACAGCCTACGGCGATGAGCTTTGCACCGGTCTGCTTGTTGTATGAGTAATATCCCATGATAAGCGGTTCGTTTGATTTTGCTTTTGCCGATTCGACTGTGGTGCTGTCACCGCCCATTGGTTCGCTGATACAGGTGTATTCCTCACTGTCCATAGCGGTGGGGAGATTTTCGATTATCGAGGCTTTTTCAATCATCGCACTTGCCGAAGTGATTTCATAGAAACTTCTGATATTCGACACACCGGCGGAATATATTCCGTTTGCAATGAGCTGATTCAGGTCGGTTGTAAGGTCTTCCGAGTAGTCATCTGATTTTGTGGGATACGTTACAAGGAAATATGCAGGGTCTTGTTCTGAATTAAGATTACGTAACTGCCAGTCGGGATTCTGTTCCTTGATGATATTGTAATCCATTCCTATTTCAAATTTAGCGAGGAGATATTCAATATTTTCAAATCTTCCTGCCGTACTGCACGGAGAAAGCATCATCTGCAAAGAACCGCCGTTATCGATATAATTGCTGAGCTTTTCACGGTCGGAATCAGAAATATCACGTGTAGGAGCGGCAAGACATATAATTGCGGTATCTTTCGGAACAGTATCGACAGCGGAGAGGTCGAGTTCCTCAACACGGTAATTTGCACCTCTTACAACATCACGGTATGATGAATAATCTCCTTCGAGTGTCTTATCGCTGTAGCCTTTAAGGAAATAAATAGTGGGAAGATTTCCGGTAGTGCATATGTATATTGCACCTGCAATAAGATTTTCTCCGGCATATTCAATGATTCCGTTGGAATCGGTCTGGAAGAGATTTCCTGAAATCTGACGGATATTGTCACCGCATTTTACGAAAATATCATTTCTGCTGACAGTGAGTGCACCGGTAGGATTGAGTGATTCAGCAAGTTCAACGTTTTCATCGGGGTCAAAGCACGTAAGCGTAATATTGTCACGTGAATCGAGTTCCATAAGCGTATGATAAACCGGAAGACAGTTTGCATCGCTTTTAAGATTAAAAAGAGAATTGAGGAAATACACTTCTATTTCTTTATCGGAACAATCATCAAGAAGCTGTTTTGTTACAGGGTCAAGCGAATATTTTCCCGACGGAGTGAGGTCGTAAACCTTGTCATAATAGCTGAAAATCATATTTATCGGAACAAATACCAATAAAATTAAAAGCGAAAGAAGAATGGCGAATGCACCGGAAAGATTTATTTTTTTGTTTTTCATAAGTTATTACCCCTTTTTCCAGCGTCTTTTTTCGATTGATATGTAATTCCATGCGAGGGATATTATTATAGCTGAAATAAAAAATACAATATCCGAAAGTCTGATGAATCCCTGAGAGAAGTATGCAAATCTCGGCTGTGCAGCAAATGAATAAACAAAAGACTGAATAGTAGGATACTGGGCGATAAATTCGGTCATTGAAAAATCATCTATAAAAATGAACACGAACATGATTATTTCGCCTATTACTGCGGCTATTATGGAGCTTTCAGTAAACGACGATACAAGCTGACCTATAGCAATGAACATAGCTCCCCAGAGGAAAAATCCTATGTATGCACACGCAAGCTGACTTACAACGACTTCTCCCTTTATTGCCGTGAATATCGGGAAGAAAGCTGAGCCGGCAAGCATAAAAAGAAATGCTGTGAGATTTGCAAGATATTTTCCGACGATTATCTGAATCACATTGACAGGCGATGTCATGAGAAGAACTTCCGTTCCGAATTTTCTTTCGTCGGCGAAAGTTCTCATGGTAAGAATCGGAATCAGGAATATAAAGTAAAAAATTCCGTTGTAGAAGATTTCAGGAAATGTGAAGTAGAATGTCGCCTGACTGAGATTTCCCAGAGCGTTGTTGAACATCAACGTAAACAGGAACATAAACAGTGCAGTAACAACATAGACAAACGGCGTATAGAAGAAAGACTGGACTTCCTTTTTATATACAGAAAACATTATTTCTCCTCCTTTGTATCGGGATTTTCTGCTTTTATTTCTTCATAAAGCTCCTCAATGCCGGATTTTGAGCCAGTGCTGTTTATAAGCTTCATGAAAATTGATTCGAGGTCAGGTTTTTCGGTGA
The DNA here is from genome assembly GCA_947178575.1 of uncultured Ruminococcus sp. Lineage (GTDB taxonomy): Bacteria > Bacillota > Clostridia > Oscillospirales > Ruminococcaceae > Ruminococcus. The sequence continues at coordinate 15,188 of CAMWYX010000006.1, forward strand.
ATATTTCGGAAATCATGATATTGTTTTTCAGGAGTTCGGTCATTACTGCGGTTCGCACATCATCGGCATTACAGCCGGTTTTGAGCTGTACCGTAAAATCAAAGAAATCATTTCCCTCGGCATCGATTTTTGAAATTTCTTCAACGCCTTTCGTGAGTTCTATGATATTTGCGGCGGTTGTTCTGTTTCCCTTTATCTTGACATGGAGAATCAGGCTTCCGCCGAGGGAATTTTCGAGGTTTTCGATAGTATCGACGGCTTTAATATCGCCTTTGTTGATTATTACAACTCTGTCGCATACCGCACTGACTTCTGAAAGGATATGCGAGCTGAAAATCACGGAATGTTCTTTTTTAAGGTTTCTGATGATTTCACGTACTTCGGTGACCTGTTTCGGGTCGAGACCGACGGTAGGTTCATCGAGAATGAGAAACTTCGGATTTCCGAGCAGAGCCTGAGCGAATCCGACACGCTGTTTATAACCTTTTGAGAGGTTTTTAATAAGCTTGTCCTTTACGTCGGTTATTTTAAGGAGTTCCATAACACGTTTGATTTCATCGCTTTTCTTTGCTGAGGGAATTCGTTTCAGACCGGCACAGAAAGAGAGGTATTCTTTTACACGCATATCGGGATAAACCGGCGGAATTTCGGGGAGATATCCGATATTTTTTTTAGCTTTCACGGGTTCTTTGGTGATGTCGCTTCCGAAGATGGTGACTTTTCCGTCAGTCATCGGCAGAAATCCGGCAATCATATTCATAGTTGTTGATTTTCCTGCACCGTTAGGGCCGAGGAATCCGAGAATCTCATTATCATTTATTGTAAAGCTGATATTATTTACAGCACGGTTATTGCCGTAATATTTTGTGAGTTTTTCAATAGTAACCATGAGCTTTTCCTTTCTTTTCAGGAATATGTTTATTATCGCAGTGTAAATATTTTGGATAACACAAGACCTGAATATAAATTTTAATGATGTACAGCCGGTATATCAGAAGCAATATTCAGGACTGCACATACTAATATATTATTGCAGATAAATGTGTATGTGAGATGAACAGAATATGTATAAACTGTTAAATTGCGGATATGAAATTTTTAACAGCTGTGCAAAATCATAAAAAATTATATATCAACTGTATGTGAATTTTGTGAAAGCATATTGTATATAATATGAATTATCATATTAAAATTAAATTTATTTTTTTGTTCATTGTAAATACTTAAACTCGACTTTTTATAAAATGGGTCAATGGACAAAATATACAAAAAATATTTCATTAATTGTGCAATACACCAAAAATTATCAGCGGTATATTTAAAATCCTCCAATCTGTTGACAATTAAGGAAATTTGCTTTATAATATTATTGAAAATAGTTTGAGAATTGTGTGCAGGCTTGTCGGCTTCACACAGTGTACGAAGTATTTTCGTATACGTCCCCCGTGAGGCGGGGGTTAACCATTTTTTAAAACCAATTATATTTATTGAGAGGGGTTAAAAACAATGATAAGCAAAAAGAACAAGGCGCTTACAAGCGGAATCCTTGCAGCTGCTATGTCGGCTACAGCTATCATTCCTGCTTTCGCTTCAGCAGCTACTGAATATGCTACTGAAAACGGCGCAAATGAGTCCTATGCTGCAATGTTCGAGTCACTCTATGACGACGTTATCACAAATGGTGTCGAGAACGGCTACATGAGCGACAAGAAAAACGGCGATTCTTTCGGTATTCCTTACCACTCAGTTGAAGAACTCTGCGTTGAAGCTCCTGACTACGGTCACGAGACAACATCAGAGGCTATGTCATACATGGCTTGGATTACAGCTATGCATGATATTCTCGCTGATAAGGGAATTATCAACGCCTCAAGCAAGGACCTCGAAAAAGGCTGGCGCACTGTTGAAGCTATCATTCCTGGCTGGTCCAAGAATGCTTACGGCTCAAACACAGAATACGGCTCAATCTGGAAACTCGAAAGACTTAAGGCTGACCCAGCTGCCGAAGGTGACCTTCCGAGCGATTACCCTGTACCGCAGTACGGCGGAGAAGCTGTAAACCCGATTTTCAATGACATGAAATCAGCTTACGGCAGCGATAACGGCTACTACCTCATGCACTGGCTCGCAGACGTTGACGACTGGTATGGTTTCGGCGGTGGAAAGGGTCAGTTTACATTCATCAATACTTTCCAGCGTGGTAAAGAGGAATCATGTTTTGAAACAGTTCCGCAGCCATGTCTCGAAGAACTTAAGTACGGTATGACAGAAATGAAGGACCAGGATAACGGTTCCGGTATCAAGGGTATCTTCAACGGCGTTGGTCAGGTTCCGAAGCAGTACGCTTTCACAAACGCTCCTGACGCTGAAGACCGTGCTATTCAGGCTATCTACTTTGCAAATCAGTTCGGACTCAAGACAGGCGAACTCTCAAGCCTTGCCGGTAAGATGGGTGACCAGTGCCGTAACGACATGTTCGATAAGTACTACAAGCCAATCGGCTGTCAGAATACACAGGCAGGCTCAAGCATCGAAGGTCAGCACTTCCTTATGTCATGGTATACATCATGGGGCGGAGCTCTCCAGGCAAGCTACGGTAACTATTCATGGGCTTGGCAGATTGGCTGCTCGCACTCACATCAGTTCTATCAGAACCCGCTTGCTGCTTATGCTCTTGCATATGACCCGGCAATCAGTGCTGGTATGAAGTCCAATAATGCTAAGGCTGACTATGAGAAGTCACTCCAGAGACAGATTGAACTTTATCTCTGGCTCCAGTCTGCTGACGGTCCGTTCGCAGGCGGTTGTACAAACTCCAAGAACGGTAGATACGAGAAATACACAGACGAATCTACATTCTATGATATGGCATACGTTGAGCACCCTGTATATGCTGACCCAGGTTCAAACCACTGGATTGGTAACCAGGTATGGTCTGCACAGCGTCTTGCTGAGCTCTACTATTATGTTGCTTCCAACAGCGATTTGATAACTCAGAAGGGTGACCAGTCAAGCCAGACATACGGCGGACTTTCACTTGAAGAAGCTCTCGATTCACTCGTTACAAGATGGGTTGATTGGTTCATTGAAAATACTAAGTTCGATTATGTTGCTGAGGACGGCACAGAAATGAAATACGCTATCCCGTCAAGCCTTGACTGGAGCGGTCAGCCTAAGACATGGACAGGAACATATGACCCGAACGCAAACAGCGGTCTTACCTGCACAATCACAGGCTACGGTCAGGGAGATATCGGTTGTGTATCTTCACTCTGTAATACTCTTATCTTCTATGCTGCTACTAAGGGAGCTCCTGCGTCTGCTGCTACAAATCCGAATGGTTCAACACTCGCTGAAAAGGCACTCTATACAGCTAACAAGCTCATGAGCCTCCAGTGGAACAATGCACGTGACGAAATCGGTCTTGCTTATGAAGACCACAACACGAACCTCAAGAGAGTATTCGAGCAGGACGTTTATATTCCGAATGGTTACCGTGGCACAATGCCTGACGGTTCTAAGCTTGAACCCGGTGCTACATTCAGTTCTATCCGTGAGAAGTATTCCACAGTTGATATGTACAATGAGTGTAAGGCTGTTTATGATGCTACAGGTGCAACAGATGACTACTACTACACACTCCACAGATTCTGGCACATGGGCGATACTCTCATGACAACAGGTACAATGGCACTTCTCTATCCTGAGGTTAAGCCTCTCGCAGAAGGTGAGGGTGATATTGATCCTCCGACTACAACAGAGCCGGGTGAAGAGGTTAAGGTTACTCTCTGGGGCGATGCAAACGTTGACGGTATTGTATCAGTTGCCGATGCTACACTTATTCTCCAGTACCTCGGAAATAAGGATAAGTACAAGATTTCTGAACAGGGTCTTGCTAATGCTGACGTTGTTGACAACGGAAAGGGTCTTTCAGCTGTTGACGCACTTTCAATCCAGATGATGGACGCTGAACTCTTTGATTCTTCAAAGTGGCCTATGACATCTGACGAACATAACGCACTTATTGCTAAGTAATCGTTTTATGTGATTCAGTTCAATAAATAATAAAATACACTCTGTTGTAAAACGCAGGGTGTATTTTTTATATCCGACAGGAGATACCACGCAGAAATATTTATATAAACAAAAAATCCTTACCATAAAAGGTAAGGATTTCTGGTGCGAGTAATGGGACTTGAACCCATACGTCCTTCGACACACGCCCCTCAAACGTGCCTGTCTGCCTATTCCAGCACACTCGCATTAACTATTCAGCAGTCATTCCCCGACTGCTTATATATTATATCATATAAAAACAGATTTGTCAAGTCTTTTTTTAAAAAAATCTGAAAAATTTTCAAAAAAATTCAGGCACATCAGATTTTCCCCGATGTGCCGTTGTTTTCAGACCGTATTGGTACTGGTTGTGAGAATTTTCATTGATTTGAGATGATAGCCGTCTCCGGTTGATGTAATAACAAATTCCACGGATTTGGAAGAGGTTTTCGGAAGCCATTCCGGAAGTTCGTCTATATAGTCGACAACGAGTATATAATCATCTCCGCTTTTTGTAGCTCCACGCACTTCCGGCGAATATGTATGTGTAACAGGGGCAACCGGAACATTATATAATTGTGTTTCCTCGTTGTAGTAGAACCGTGATTCAGCAGGGCCGACTGTTGTATGTATAAGTTCCGGAAGTTCATTTCCGAAAAGTTTCACGGCATATGCTTCGACATCGGCAGCCGGTATCATTACAACATCGAATGTAAGTTCATACTGTTCGGTTATGCCGTCAGTCATAATCATTGACCATATAGAAGCGGTGAGTATCTGTTCAGAAGTAAGTTCGGCAGGAGTTTCAAATGATTCAATGTCCATGATTACGGCAGGATACAGGAATTTTTCAAAGCTGTCCCTGTCGGGGTCGCCGGATTTGAAAGTTCCAATCATGTCGATTCCCTTGGCAACAACAGTAATCAGTCCGATACAGGCAAATACCGCAAATATTATGCCGAAAACAGAGTAAGCACTTCTTTTTAATTTCTTTTTACGCCGTTTTTCATCTTGTTCTGTGGAATCGTTCTGCTGATTGATTATTTCGTCGGGGTCTTCGTTGAGTATATGTTTGAACAGTTCGATAAATCCGCCGGAAACTTCTTTCGGTTCGTTATTTTCTGATTTATTATTATATTCCGGTTCGTCTTTTATTTCTTCTATGGAAAAATTATCTGATGTATCGGGCTTTCTGGCGGAAATTTCGGCGGCTTTGCGTTCTGCTTCAAGGCGTTCTTTTTCGGCTTTCTCGGCTTTTTCCGCTTCAAGGCGTGCCTTGCGGGCTTCTTCGGCAGCACGTTTTTCCTCTGCACGTTTAGCTTTTTCGGCTTCACGCTGTTCTTTCTGTCTTTTTTTTTCAGCGGCTTTTTCAGCTTTAATGCGTTCTTTTTCGGCTTTTTCAGCGGCTTTGCGTTCGGCTTCGAGACGTTCCTGACGAGCTTTTTCTTCTTTTTCGGCAGCTTCTTTTTCGGCGGCGATTCGTTCTTTTTCTGCTTTTTCGGCGGCTTCTTTTTCGGCTTTAATGCGTTCTTTTTCAGCTTTTTCAGCGGCTTCAAGGCGTTCCTGTTCAGCCCTTATGCGTTCCTGACGGGCTTTTTCTTCTTTTTCTGCGGCTTTCCTTTCTGCGGTAATACGTTGTCTTTCGGCTATTTCCTCGGCATATTTCTGAGCCGATTGGCGTTCACGTTCAAGGCGTTCACGTTCCGCCTCCTGTACTCTGAGAGCCTCATAGTCGGGAAGTTCGCCGATTGTTATTCTTTTTCTGCGGGGTTTCTTTTTTGTCTGCGACTGTGCCCGTAGTGTATCAACTATATCATCTGCGGACAGTTCGACGTTGGTACGATTAATCGGCGGAAGTTTTTTCGGTGATAATATTGAATCCGCATCATTGCTGAGAGTATTGAGCATATCATCTATATCTTTTCTGATAGCCATATTTGTTAATCTCCTTTATTAAAATTATCTTATCTGACCGTTTCCGTCAATAAGATATTTTATTGTGGTAAGTTCGGAAAGTCCCATAGGGCCTCTTGCGTGGAGTTTCTGTGTGGATATTCCGATTTCTGCACCGAATCCAAATTCTCCGCCGTCGGTAAATCTTGTTGAAGCGTTGACATATACGGCAGCCGCATCGACTTCACGCTGAAATTTCCGTGCCGAATCAAGTGATTTGGTGACGATACATTCAGAATGATGAGTTCCGTATTTTCTGATATGAGAAATAGCCTCATCAATCGTGTCAACGACTTTTACAGCTATTGTGTAATCATTAAATTCAGTGGAATATTCATTTTCAGAGGCTTTTTCAACGGTATCGCCTAAAATTCCGATTGTTCTTTCACAGCCGTATATTTTTACATTGTGAGTTTTGAATCTTTCGGCAATCACGGGCAGAAAATCATCGGCGATATTTTTATGTACGAGCAGGCTTTCGATAGCGTTGCATACGGACGGACGCTGGGTTTTGGCATTGTCCGTAATATTGACAGCCATTTCAATATCGGCTGATTCGTCAACATAGACATGACAGTTTCCTGCACCTGTTTCGATAACCGGAACGGTGGCAGTCATAACAACAGCCTGAATCAGACGTGCACTTCCACGTGGAATAAGAACATCAACATATCCGTTAAGTCTCATGAGTTCGTTAGTGGTTTCTCTTGAAGTGTTTTCGACCACCTGAATAATATCCGCCGGAAGTCCTGATTTTTCAAGAGCGTCACGCATGATTTTTCCGAGGCAGATATTTGAATTTACAGCTTCTTTTCCGCCTTTGAGAATTACGGCATTTCCGGCTTTCAGGCAGAGAGCGGCGGCATCTACGGTAACATTCGGGCGGGATTCAAAAATAATTCCGACAACACCCATAGGAACACGGGTTTTTGTGATTCTCAGACCGTTCGGGCGTGTGAATCCGTCAACAACCTGACCTATCGGGTCATTAAGTGCAATAAGTTCGTTTACTCCGTCAGCCATATTTTTTATACGTTTTTCATCGAGTTTAAGCCTGTCCTGCATAGCTTCCGACATATTGTTTTCCTTTGCGGATTCAATATCCTTGGCGTTTTCTGCGATAATAAGCTCGGTATTATCAATAAGAGCTTTGGAAATAGCTGCAAGCGCATCATTTTTGATTTTTGTGGAAGCCGAACTGATAACCGGTTCAGCGGTTTTGGCACGAATACCTAAATCCTGTGTATATCCCATAATTGCACCTCGTAAATTTTATTATATATTTTTGTTTTTTGATAAAAATATAGTTCCGATTTCTTTATCTTCAAACAAATCGTAAAGAAGCTCCGGATTTTTTCCGTTCATGATAACCATATCTATTCCGGCTTCGGACGCAATTTTAGCGGCATTGATTTTTGTTGACATACCGCCCGTACCGAGTGCCGTTCCTGCACCTCCGGCAGCTTTTTCGATTTCCGGAGTGATTTCCTCAACGACGTAAATCGGTTCTGCATCGGGATTTGTGCGTGGGTTATCATTATATAAGCAGTCAATATCAGAGAGTATAAGCAACAAATCCGCACCTGAAAGAGAGGCAACAAGTGCCGAAAGAGAATCATTTTCTCCGATTTCGAGTTCAAGCTCGTCGATAGAAATGGAATCGTTTTCATTAACAATAGGAATAACGCCCATTTCCACCAGTGATTCGACAGTATTTTTGAAATTCTCGCAATGACTTGGATTGTTTATAATAGTTTTTGTAAGAAGTATCTGTGCAACTGTAATGCTGTATTTTTCAAACATATCATCATAAACGTGCATAAGTTCGCACTGACCCACGGCGGCGACAGCCTGTTTCATTTTTGTTTCTTTTGGCTTTTTGGAAAGTCCGAGTTTTCCTGTTCCGAGACCGACAGCTCCGGAAGATACCATAATAATTTCCTTGCCGGAGTTGTGGAGGTCGGAGATAACACGGACAAGGCTTGTCATTCTGCGGATATTTAGTTTTCCGGTTTTATGGGCAAGGGTAGATGTTCCGAGTTTGATGACGATACGTTTTTTTTCGGATATTGTTCTCATTTATATCAGACTTCCTTAAATTGATTTATCAGAATTAATTGACTTTATTTTTCGGTGAACCGTTAATCCACGAGCGGATATTGTCAGCCACAATTTTCAGCAGGGACATTCTTGTTTCATAAGAAGCCCATGCAGTATGAGGCGTGATAATACAGTTCCGTGCTGTTTTCAGCGGAGTATCGGACGACATTGGTTCTTTTTCGAGAACATCGAGATATGCTCCGGCGATTTTTCCGGAATTGAGTGCATCTGCGAGGTCGGGTTCGTTCACGACTGCACCCCTTGATGTATTTATAAGAACTGCTGTGGATTTCATTTCCGCAAGAAGTCCGGAATTGACAATTCCTTTTGTCTGTTCTGTCAGAGGACAGTGGAACGTCAGAAAATCGGCTTTTTGTGCTGTTGTTTTAAGGTCAGCTGTTTCATACGGGCAGTTTGTGGGAGCAGTTCTGGTGTTTACAATTATTTTCATTCCGAAAGCGTTTCCGATTTCGGCGGTACGTTTTCCGATAGAGCCGTATCCGACTATTGACAGCGTTTTTCCGTAGATTTCGGAAGTAGGTATAGGAAAATATGAAAAACACGGCGATGATTCCCATTTTCCGCCATGGACAAGAGAATCATATTCTCTTATGCGGTTGCAGTAATCAAGAATATACGCAAATACCTGCTGTGCGACTGCATTTGTGGAATACTGACCTGCATTGCATACAGTAATTCCTTTTTCGGAGGCATACCGGATATCGACATTATTGTAACCGGTAGCGAAAAGTCCTATATATCGCAGATTAGGGCATTTATCAATCACCGGACGTGTAATCGGGACTTTATTGCAGAGGACAATTTCAGCGTTTCCGATTGCATCTGCCGTATCTTCCGGAGATGTCAGCGGAAATACAGACAAATCTCCGAATTTGCGGAAAATATCAGGTGAAATGTCATTTCCGCAGCACATTGTTGACCAGTCAAGAACAGCAATTTTCATATCTGTTCACCGTTGGATTCCATTTCAGATTCAGTTGCGGATTTTTCTTTGTCTTTTTTTCCTCCGTCGATAAACGAACTGATAAATGCAACAAGAAGAAGTATAAGCTCTATAATTCCGACCGCATAGAACCATGTGCGATTGTCAGAAATCCAGAGCGTGAGGGAAAACGGGACGGCAATCGCCATTATCAGCTGAAAAATCCGTCTGTCCGTAATAAATCGGTATACAAAAAACACTGCCGCAATGACCGCAAAAATCACGTGCAGATGAATCGGAAAGGGGAAAAGAGACGGCATATCATTGTTTGAAAGTTCCATAAGAAAAATACTGGGATTAAACATAATAACTCCATACCGCAGCAGCGGGGCTGTTTTACGGTATACAGCCAAACCAAGAATTAAACAAATATTTGATACAGCTATTCCGCCGGAAAAAGACCGTAAAAATCAAAGGTTAAAATTATTTACGGTATATTAAAAGCGAAAATGTCATCTTTTTAATTATACCACACGTGATATTAAAATTCAACTACTTTTTTAATAAAATTAGTAATTATTGTCATTTTGCACAATAAAAAAGGAAAATAATGTGTAATTTATTCTGCTGTATAAATTACAAAATGTAAATAAATTTAAATTTCTCGGCTTTGTAATAATTCGTCAAAAAACTATTGACAAGTTTGTGAAAAACGTGTATAATAAGTGTGTTGTATTTTGCATGAATATTGCTTTCAGGCGATGCAGCTTTGTTTGTAGTCAGTTACGGAGAACAGATATAAATAGCTCCGTCAATGAGATATATTAACAAATAACGGACGTATCGTCCGGCATTTCAGGCGGATTCTGGAGTATAGTCCGCTTGTTTGTATATTACAACTTAATAATAAAGCGGCACATATCGCCTGTTACAATATAAGTTATACGATACAAACTTAAATTGTCACAATTAAGGAAAGTGAGGTGAAAACCGTTATTGAGACTTGATAAAGTGAATTTTTTATGTTATACTATCCTTGGCGGTCTGGAACGGCGATATCAAGCAGAGTGCGATAACCAAGCACAATTTTATTTTGGTACAGCAGAAATGCTGAAGTCGCAGAAAAGACAAAAACACGTTATCTGCGATGTGTACCCGTACGTTAGCGGGGAATTTACGCCTTTGGAGTGTCATACCAAACGTGAGTAGACTATGACTTGTCATATCCAAAACGGACACGTTGAACAAGGAATGAAACATAAAAGTTGATTTATAACTTTTTATAAGTTTTCAGTAACGGTAATGCATTGTATGGACCCGATTATCGCTATTGTTCTGATTATTGCCGCTCTGGCAGCCGGTGCCGGTGTGAGCTGGTCTGTCGCTTACAAAAAAGGAGTGACTGCCGGAATCGACCAGCGGAAACGTGAAGCCGAAGCCGTTATCGGCTCTGCTGAACAGCAGGCTGAACGTATTGTCGCAGATGCCGAAAAAGATGCCGACAGTAAAAAGAAAAGTGCTCTGATAGAGGCAAAAGACGAGGTACATAAACTCCGCACAGAAGCGGATAAGGAAATCAAGGACCGCAGAGCAGAATTGTCACGTCAGGAAAGACGTATGCAGCAGAAAGAGGAAAATCTCGATAAGAAAACCGATAATCTCGAGAAAAAAGAAGAAGCACTCAGTCAGAAAATTAAAAACGCTGAGGAAAAACTGAAAGAAGCTGAACAGATTAAAAAGTCCGAGATGGACGTGCTTGAAAGAATATCCGAATTTACAAGAGAACAGGCAAAAGAATATATACTTTCAACACTTGAGGACGACCTCGTTCATGAAAAAGCCGTCAAAATAGCTTTGTATGAACAACAGCTCAAAGACGAATGCAACGAAAAAGCAAGAAGTCAGATTTCGCTCGCAATCGCAAAAGTCGCTGCCGACCAGGTATCAGAAGCGGCTGTTTCCGTTGTTCAGCTCCCAAACGACGAAATGAAAGGTCGTATTATAGGTCGTGAAGGACGTAATATCCGTACTCTCGAAACACTTACCGGTGTTGACCTTATAATCGATGACACCCCCGAAGCTATCACTTTGTCATGCTTTGACCAGATTCGCCGTGAGGTCGCAAGAATTGCCCTCGAAAAACTTATCGCCGACGGACGTATTCACCCGACACGTATCGAGGAAATGGTCGACAAGGCTCGCCGTGAAGTCGAATACCGCATAAAACAGGAGGGCGAACGTGCTGTAATCGAAACCAATGTACACGGTCTTAACCACGAACTTATAAAACTTCTCGGCAGACTTAAATTCCGTACAAGCTATAGACAGAATGTTCTTGACCACTCAATTGAAGTCGCAAAACTCTGCGGAGTTCTTGCATCTGAACTCGGAGTCGATGCAAACGTTGCAAGACGTGCCGGACTTCTTCACGATATAGGAAAGGCTCTTACTTCCGAAATAGAGGGTTCACACGTACAGATAGGCGTTGATGTCTGCAAAAAATATAACGAAAATCAGGTTGTTATTCATGCTGTTGAGGCTCATCACAACGACGTTGAACCGAAAACCGTTATCGCCTGTATCGTTCAGGCAGCTGATGCCATATCCGCTGCAAGACCCGCTGCACGAAGTGAAAATTACGAGAGCTATATTAAACGTCTCCAGAAACTTGAAGAGATATGCAAATCCTATAACGGCGTTGATAAATGCTTTGCAGTTCAGGCAGGACGTGAAGTCAGAATCATGGTTGTTCCGGAAATCATCAACGATGAAAAAATGGTTCTCGTTGCAAGACAGATTGCACAGCAGATTGAGAACGAAATGGATTATCCCGGACAGATTAAAATTAATCTTATACGTGAAAGCAGAGTTTCGGATTACGCTAAATAATTTGAGTTCCCGTTATCCGGAATTTTTCAGAGTATCAGAAATATACGTCAGTGCAGTTCTTTGTCGGTCTGACGGAATTGACCGTATGAGGACGGTATTGTTTATCTAATTTGCGGACAGAAATTGACTGTAGGCTGCGGACGGTATTCGTTCGCAGCCGTTTGTATACAGGAGGAAATTTTATGAAAAAATTTTTAAAACGCCTTATAATATCGTCAGCGGCAGTAACAGCTGTTTCCACGGCAGTCATTTCTGTTTCTGCGCTTGCGGAATGGAAAAATATCGGATTTATGGGAGACCTTAACGGCGACAGAAATGTATCTGTTTCCGATGCTGTAATACTTACTCATCATCTCCTCGGAAGCAGACTTCTTACTGACGAAAACAGATACGATACAACAGGAAAATTTATAGGAATCGGAAGTGATGACACAGGATTTGAATCAAAAGGTCTTCTCGAAACCGCCGATATGAACCGTGACGGAAAAGTGAATATTTTCGACCTTGTTATGCTGAGAAAAGCCCTTGTTTCCGGAAACAGTCCCGTTGTCTGGGAATGGTTTGAATCCGCAGTTACTACTGTTCCGGTAACTTCACCGGTTTCATCAACTTCGACTTCATCTACATCTACAGTTACAGTTACAGCTTCGGCTACAACTTCGGCTTCCACGTCAACAGCTCCGAAATTCATCGCACCGCCGATATATGACCTTTACGGTTCTATGCCGTCACAGGGAAATTCGGAAGTCGTTGTGTTCTATGTCGATTTTCCGGATTGCAGATATACATATACTCCCGATGCCGAAACAATAGAAAAAATTGCGTTCGGAAATGCAGACGAAAATAACAGGAATTATCCGTTTGAAAGTATGTCGGCATTTTTTGAGCGTTCATCAAAAGGAGCAATGAAACTCGGCGGAAAAGCATATACATATACCGCCAAAAACAATAAATCAGCCTATGAGGGCGATTCATGGCACATTTCGCTTGTCGATGAGATAATATCCGCATTTGATAAGAAAGTCGATTTTTCGGAATTCGACGGCGACGGCGATAAGACAATAGATACTATTCTGATAAGTGTTCCCGAATCCGCAGGAGCTGAAAACTGGTGGCCGTCTGCCGGTGTTTTCGGCGGTGATGTGTATAACAGAGCCGACGGAATGAATATAGGTCACGTTATTGTCGGAAATGCGGAAATCACGTCACCGGAATCCTACAGCAATTTTGTGAGTTCGTATCTGCATGAAATGGGTCATTGTATGGGACTTCCGGACTTCTATCTGTACGGCGTTGAAGATTTTCAGGGAATGCACGGTTCGGCAGGATTTGAAATGATGGACGATGCAAACTGCGATTTCGGAGCTGCGTCAAAATTACAGCTCGGCTGGTACGGCACAGAACAGATAAATGTATTCGATAAAAATACTATCATAGCATCTTATGAACTTAAATCCGGACAGACCGATGACGGAAACTGCGTAATAATACCGATAGGGGAACTCGACCCGAATTACCGTTCGGAATATTTTATTCTGGAGTATACCGGAATCAGCGGAAATAATACCGCTCTTGCCGATGAATTCCGCACAACCGGAAGCGGTATACGCATATATCACGTTGAGGCTTCGGAAAACGGCGACAGCTGGTATAATACATTCAGATATGCAAGCGGAAACGATGAGGAAACAAATTATAACAACGGAAAACGTTTTATCCGTCTTGTCGGAGAGGGTACTGACGAAACAGATAATCTTTATCATACCGGCGATATTATAGACAATTCAAATACCGATTTCAGAGCGTATGACAGTAGCGGAGGCAGAACAGGAAATATCGGAATCGCTGTTGAAATAGGCGAAATGACCGACGATTTCTGTACAGTGACCGTTTATGCTGATTATCAGCTGTAAACCTTGAAAGGAATGTAATAATGGCAAAGCAGTTATTCAATTCATCGGAAAAGTCAAATTTTATACTTAACATGACTGAGGAAAAGTATGCGGAAATCGCATCATGGGGACTTATATCGGCGTGTCTTATGACATCGCTTGCAATGTCAGTTCCCGTGATTTTCGGAAACAGACTTGATGTTCTTGCGTCAGCTGGACTTGCTGTATCGGGCGTATTCTGTATGGTTCTTGCTCTTATCGGTGCTATGAAAAAATATATCGGCAGGAAATTGATAGTTCCGGTGTGCGGAATGGGTGTGATTTTTCTGTGGGCGGTAATTTCAACGATTTTTTCATACGATGCATACGTTTCGCTTAACGGCTATCCCGGACGGGGCGAGGGACTTCTTGCCATTGTTTTTTATATTGGTTTTTTCTTCACGGCGGTTTCAGTCAAATCTGAAAAAGCACGCAGAAAACTGATATACGGAATACTTGCCAACGGTCTGCTTAACAGTATCGTGGGATTGATTCAGATATTCACCGGACGGATAAGCAGTTATACCAAAATCGGATATGAAATTGAAGTCAATGCGGCTTCGGGATTATCACAATCTCCGCTGTTTCTTGCAATGGTTCTGAGCATATCTATAGCTTCGGCTCTTATGGGATTTGTAATTCTTGACAGCAAAAAAATAAAGATACTGTGTATAATATCATCGTGTATCTTTTCATTTGTTAATATGTTTACGTATTCTCTCATAGGAGTATGCGGAACTTTACTCGCCCTGATTTCCGCACTTATTATGATTTTTATTGTAAAAGCTCCGAAAATAAAGCTTCTTTCATTGTTTTCCGTGATTGTTCCGGCAGTTACGGCGATATGTATTGTTCAGGCGGGATTTATCGGGAGCATAAACAGCTACCGTCTCTACGACGGGCGGTTGCTCTGGTTTGCAGACAGTTATATGCGTCTTACATCAAGCGGATATTTTCCGGATTCCGTTGATATTGACGATACGGAAGATGTATATTATACGCTTAACAGGCGTACAATGGATATAATCAGCAGTAATCCCGTTACCGGAACAGGTCCTGACCAGCTTATATATCCGCAGATATACACGTATGGGCCGGACGGTTCGCCCGAAAGCAGTATGGAAGATGTAATTATGTATAATAAAGGAACATTCGACAGAGTGTATAACGAATATCTCAATACTGCCGCAACACGTGGAATACCGTCTGCTTTGGCTCTTGTGATGGTTCTTGTATCGGTTATTATAACAGGTATCGTGAAATATAAAAAATATCATAATCAGATGACTCTCTGCATGACGATGATTACATCAATCGGTGCGGTTCTGTTTCTGATTGGGTGCAGTAATACGGCATTTTCGCCGATATTCTGGGCAGTTGCCGGCTGTGCAGTGAGCAGTTCCGGCGATAAATCCGGTAATCCAAATCCGTGATATTCTATTCGTCTTTTCTGCCTTGTACTGCCTGAGATGCTTTCATGATTCCCCAGCCTATGACAGCAACGGTAAGAATCAGCGTTTCTATTAAAAAATCTCTTACGTGTTTCATAAAAATAGCCCTCCGTCTGTTTCTTGTCCTATACAGATTTTAACATATAATTTGAGTATCATCAAGATGAAATTTGTCATATTGCATCGTTATAAATGTAATTATAAATTTATTGTAGTCCGAATATAAGGCATTATGCCTGAAATTATGTGGTATACTGATATGTAAGGCGTAACGCATGAATAATTGATTATTCATAAATATACACTTGACAAAGTATTCCGGATAATATATAATAGTATATATTGTTCTTCAGAGGTGAATTTTTAAATGGACAGTACCCCTGACGGGTGTAATTTCTCCGTAAATAAATATTTTCCGTGGCATGGTCTGCACTATTTTTTATGTTAATGCAGATTATGCCTTTTGGTCGTTGATTTTATTTTATGGAGGAGTATTTTATGTTTTGGCAGATAATTCTGCAAATTATACTTATATCGGTAAACGCTGTGTTTTCTTATGCTGAATCGGCAATAATATCGGCGAATCCGGCACAGATTGAAAAACTCGCTGACGACGGCGACAAACGAGCCGTACTGATTAAAAAACTCAATTCCGAACCGTCACGCCTTTTTTCGTCAGTAAGAACAGTCACCATGCTTTCGGGATTTATGGGTTCGGCATTTGCATCTGATTTTTTTTCTGTCCGGATATTGAATGCTTTGTGCAATGCCGGATTTGAAGAATATAAATATCTGCTTAAACCTGTTTCGGTTATTGTTCCTGCTCTGATTCTGGTATGTATAACAATTATTTTCGGAGAACTTGTTCCGAAACGTGCTGGAATGAAAAATCCTGAAAAAAATGCACTCAGATTTTCGGGACTTATCAGAGGAACAAAAATTATTTTTTCGCCTCTTGTCTGGATTCTTGATTTTATTTCGGGAATTATACTTAAAATTTTCGGTGTTAATCCTGATAATATCACCGAAGATATAACGGAAGAAGAAATAATCATGATGTCAGATGCCGGAGCCGAAAAGGGAACTATCGACGAAACAGAACACCGGATTATAAAAAATGTTTTCGCATTTGACGACATGACGGCGGAACAGGTATGCACGCACCGCACTGATGTTTCTGTTCTTTGGGTCAGCGATTCCGTTGAGACATGGGAAGATACAATTCACCGCACAAGGCATTCGATTTATCCGGTATGCGGTGACAGTGTTGATGATGTTGTGGGAATACTCAACGCAAAGGATTATTTCCGGCTTGATGATAAAAGTCACGGAAATATCATGAAAAATGCAGTCAGAGAGCCATATTTTGTTCATGAGAATATGAAAGCTGACCGCCTTTTTGCTCAGATGAAAAAGAACGGCGGAAATCATTTTGCAGTCGTTGTTGACGAATACGGCGGAATGTCCGGCATTATAACAGTAACCGACCTTGTGGAACAGCTTGTGGGAGAATTTGACGATGACGAACTTGAACAGCCGGAAGCGGAGTTCCGGAAAACAGGCGAAAATCAATGGATTATCCCCGGAATAACATCGCTTTCAGATGTATGCGACGAGCTTGATGTAAAGCTCCCGTGCGAAAAATACGATACTTTCGGAGGATATATAATAGCGGAACTTGGCGAGATTCCGAAAGACGGCACAAGGCTTTCTGTCGAATGTGATGGACTTCACATAGATATTCTGAAAATATATCATCACAGAATAGAGCTTACAAAAACATCTGTAATTAAAAAAACTGAAAACGGAATATAATATCCGCTTTCAGTTCTGATGTAATTATTCTTTTGAGTAGTCTTTGAATAAGATGTTCAGGTCAACTGGTCCTTCGATTCCGGCAACTTCGCCGTCGGCGGTATACTGCCACATATCGTATTTATAGTAGAATGACGGAAACGACGAGTAATCCGCAACCCAGAAATCATAATCCTTTATACGTGGAAGGTCGAGCTTGTTTATTGCGGTTGAGGAATTCTGATATATCATCGGCGTATAACCGGCGGATTTCACACGTTCACAGAAAGACACACAGCAGTCCGCAAGAGTTTCAACCGTTACGGAGTCGGTACGTGCTTTGTCGTATGATATTATTTCCCAGTCAAATATAACGGGATATGTAATATTTTTTCCGGCTATTGCGTTCAGAACCGCATCGGCTTCCTCGATTGCTTCGTCGGGAGTTATCGCCTGAGAATAGAAATAAACTCCGACATCAAGACCGGCAGCTTCTGCACCGTTGATATTGGCGGAAAAATTGTTGTCCATGGTTATGATTCCACCGCCGTATGTCCTGTATCCTGCACGTATGATGACAAAATCAATTCCTGAAGCTTTTACAAGTTCCCAGTCGATTGAACCTTGATGTTCGGAAATATCAATTCCGATTTTTGAGGAAATATCTTCACTTCCGCAATATTGCAGGAATCCGTGTTCGTCTTCGGTCAAATCGGACTGCGTTATTGTACTTGCCGGAACATCGGCAAAAGCAGGAATAAAAATTTCTCCCAGTGTATCGCTGTGCATAAGGATTTTTTTGCCGTCGGTCTGGTAGAATGTCTGTTCTTTTTCGATATACGGACGTATGCGTATATCATCGGCGGTGCTTGAATTTGCTGGAATGGTTCTGCTGTATTTTGCGGCGAATACAACGGCAACGACTGCAAGAATAATAATCGCAAACAGTTCAAGGAATACCATTGCTTTAAGGATATTTTTCTTTTTCATAAAACTGTGTCCTCCGGATATGTTTGTGTTGTTTCTGAATATCAATCAGATTTCTGCCAATATAATAATATCATATTTCCGGCGTTTTGTAAACAGAAAAAGTAAAATTTCCAGAAAATTTGTCTGAAAGGAAGATAAAATATGAATTACGAAAGATTTGAAAAGAATCTTATTGACAATATCAAAGAGGCACAACTTAAACTCGGATTTGAAAACCGTCCTATGAGCCTGAACTATATGCAGACATCAATAAATCATCTTACGGGTGCGGAATGCAGTCAGGAAATTCTTGACGGTTTTGCTGATTTTGTGCGTGAGCGTCTGGGAGAACTTAATTTCCGGAAAATAAAGGACGGAATCTGTATAACCGTTCCGGCGGAGGGAACGGAATATGTCAATAATCTTGACGGATATGACTTCATTTCTGAACTTATTTCGGCGGTCAGAAATCACGGCACATCTATGGAGCAGGTGCTTGAAATTTTCCGCAGATATTCCTCCGATGTTATAACTCAGAAAAGCAACAGTGATGAATTTGATTTGCTGGCATATTTCGGAAACAGTTCTCCCGATGAATATTATTACTGCCTTACAGATGAGGGCTGTCACATCACGTATCACAGATTTATCCGTGAAGATTACGAAGATTTAGGATTCTGATGAAATCCTTGTAAAGATACAGAGAACCAAGAGCAATCAGCGGAATATTGTTTTTTATTGCGTAATCAATGGCGATGTTTATGATTTCGCCGGAATCATCACAGGTATTTCCGGATATTCCGTACTTTGTGAACGCCGATAAAAGCGTATTAGAATCCAATGCACGGGGATTATCGGGCTTTACCGTGAATACACGGTCAATATATTTTCCGAGCATTTTCGGATATAGTTCGTAATCCTTGTCAGCCATTACTCCTATGAGAAGTGCGATTTTTGTATCAAAATATTTTTCTATGCTTTCCGATGCCTTTTTTATTCCGTCGGGATTGTGTGAGCCGTCGAAAATAACCGGCGGATTGAGTGAAAACACTTCAAATCGTCCGTGAATCTGTGCGTGTTCAAGTCCTTTTTTTACGGAATTTTCGGGAATATCAAAGCCTTCGGTTCTCAGAATTTCAACGGCGGTCAGAACATTTGCTATATTATACGGCTGATATTCGCCGGTCAGCGGACATGAATATTCTTTTATGCCGTCAAATATCGCTTTTATTCCCGATATATCGGACGTTGTGACGGTCAGGCGTGAATGTTCGGTTACATACAGCGGAGAAAAATTTTTTTCTGCTGTTTTTTTTATGATTTCAAGTGCATCTGAATTGTTTCCGCCATACAGAACAGGTCTTCCGGATTTGATTATTCCGGCTTTATGTGCTGTGATTTCCTGTATTGTTGAGCCTAAAAAAGCCGTGTGGTCTATTGCAATATTTGTAATAACCGAGAGAACCGGCGATTCAACCACGTTTGTGGAATCGGTATCACCGCCCATTCCGCATTCAACAAGAGCAATATCACATTTTTTCTGCAAGAACATAAGATATGCAGTTGCGGTCAGGATTTCAAATTCCGTGGGTTTGTCGTCCATGGATTCACATTCCGGAATAATATCGGCTATGATTTTTTCCAAATCGCTGTCAGTGATTTCAGTTCCGTTTATTCGGAAGCTGTCGGTTATTCCGGTGATTGCAGGAGACGAAAAACTTCCGGTTTTATAGCCTGATTCGTGCAGGATTGCCGACAGCATTGCTCCGAAAGAGCCTTTTCCGTTTGTTCCGGCGATATGTATTATTTTTACTTTGTTCTGCGGATTCCCGAGACGTTCACAAAGTTCGGAAATCCGTTCAAGACCGAGCCTGCTTCCCCGTTGTGAAGCGGTTTCAAGATATTCATATACATTTTTCATTGATTTATTTTCCTGTTATTTTGTTAAGTTGTTTTGAGAATGATTTGTTTTTCAGAAGAAGATAGATTATCAGCGATTCAAGTGCTGTGGTGGCAAGATACAGCGGTATGCGCATCATCAGAACTTCATGCGGAGTGTGGTAATAGATATACAGACCGATTGATTTTATTATCATTGAGCCGATAATATGTGCAGTCAGTACAGAAACTGGAACTTTAAACATCAACGGAAGCTTTGCTGTGAGAACAGCCATAAATCCGGAAATTATTCCTATACTTGCACAACCGACAGTTATTATCGGATTTATTGCGTATCCTTTGAGTATACAGCCGATGAGGTCAGCACCTATTCCGACAGCACCGCCCACAAACGGCCCGAAAAAAATTCCAGCCATTATAACAGGCAGATTTTCAAAGCTTATGCGTATGCTGTCGCCTATGGCGATATGTGCGAATTTTCCGAGGATAATGCTCATGGCGATAAAAAGCCCTGAGATTATCATAACCCGAACATTGCCGAAAAGTCTGATACTTCCTAAGCCTGTGTTTTTTGATTTTGTTGTGTTCATAAAAAATACCTCCGTTTCCACATCATACGACATGAAAAGGAGGTAGCTAATCTCGGTCTGATGTCCTATGAAGCGGGATGCAAAATGCGAACCGCAAGCAGGAGCTTTTCGTCCTGATGACAACTCCCCGTTCATCAGGCACTTCACGAACGCATTTTTACTCTTCAATGAAATAGTCAGCTGAAACAGAAATTCCGCCCATGGTTTAAAATTCGGATAAATCCGATTCACACTGCCACGATTATTATACATCAATCTCCATATAATGTCAAGAGATTTTTAAAATTTTATTAAATATACTAAGATTTTTCATTGATTAAATTTTAAATTCGTCATAGTGCATATTTTATAAGCACTGAATTTGTGATATTTTACAAATATCTTTAAAATAATAAATAAAATCTTCACTTTACTAAGAGTTTGTGATATAATATTAGATATTAGTTGAGAATTTCAGAATAATATAAATAAGGAGCATCAATTGAAAACACTTTATATTTCCGATTTGGACGGAACTTTACTTAATTCCGGTGCGGTACTTTCTGATTATACCGCAGACAAGATTAATTCACTTATAGAACGGGGAATGTATTTCACATTTGCGACAGCACGAACAATATATTCCGCTGGTGATATTGTACGGAATTTAAATATCAATGTTCCATGCATACTCAATAACGGTGCAGAGATATATGATATAAATTCTGGACAGTACGTGAAAAATGCTTATATAAATCCCGATACCGCACGCCGGATAGTCAGGGCTTTCAGGGATAACGGTCTGAAATGCTTTGTGTTCAAGTTCATTGACGGCAGACTTGCGACCTGTTATGATAATATTGTAAATGAAAATATGCGGTCGTATGTCAGCGAACGCAGAAACAAATTCAATCAGCCTTTTATCGAATGTGCAGATGTTGAGAACGTACTCGACGGCACAGCTGTTTATATAAATTCAATCGGAAGCTATGAAAGTCTTTTGCCGGTACGCAATGCCGTTATGTCTATGAAAGATGCCGACTGTGCATTCTATTGCGATACATATACTCACGAATGGTATCTTGAAATTTTTTCGTCAACCGCATCAAAAGGAAACGGTCTGAAATTTCTCCGTCAAAAATACGGATTTGAACAGATTATCGCATTCGGAGACAATCTCAATGATTTGAGTATGTTCGAGCAGGCGGATATAAAAATCGCCGTCGGCAATGCGGATTCCGCAATCAGAACAAAAGCCGATATTATTACAGATACCAACGATAAAAACGGTGTGGCGGATTTTCTGCTAAATAACTATGACATAATAGAAAAAACAGGAAAGCCGGTCATCATATAAATTAAAAAGCATAACAAAAGGAGAGAAGTAAATGAAAAAATTAATGTTGGGAAATGAAGCATTTGCAAGGGGTCTCTATGAAGCCGGTTGCAGAATTGTATCAAGCTATCCCGGTACTCCGTCTACAGAAATTACCGAGGAAGCCGCAAAATATGATGAAATGTATGCCGAATGGGCTCCAAATGAAAAAGTGGCTATGGAAACCGCTCTCGGAGCATCAATCGCCGGTGCAAGAAGTTTCTGCGGAATGAAGCACGTCGGACTTAATGTTGCCGCCGACCCGCTTTATACTGCCGGATATACCGGAGTAAATGCCGGACTTGTAATCGCCGTTGCCGATGACCAGGGTATGCACTCATCACAGAACGAACAGGACAGCCGTCATCACGCCATAGCCTCGAAAGTTCCGATGATTGAGCCGTCAGATTCCGGAGAATGCAGGGATTTTGTAAAACTCGCCTTTGAGATTTCCGAAGATTTCGATACCCCCGTAATCGTGAGAATGTCCACAAGAGTTGCACACTCGCAAAGTATCGTCGATACAGAAGAAAGACAAGAGCATGAATTAAAGGAATATACAAAAAATCCGCAGAAATATGTCATGATGCCGGCATTCGCAAAGGGAAGACATGTATTCGTCGAAGAGCGTATGCGGAAACTCACGGAATACGCCGAAACAAGTCCGCTTAACCGTGTTGAGATTTCCGAATCTGCTGAATTTGGCGTAATCACCAACGGCGCAGCTTATCAGTATGTAAAAGAAGCTCTGGGAGATAAAGCATCAGTGCTTAAGCTTGGTATGGTTAATCCTATGCCTGTTAAGCTTATTCAGGATTTTGCCGGAAAATACGACAGAATAATCGTTGTTGAGGAACTCGACGGTATTATTGAATCCCATTGCCATAATATCGGAGTAAATAACGTTGAGGGAAAAAATATTTTCGGATATATCGGTGAAATAAATCAATCCGTCATTGCGGATAAACTTCTCGGAGAAAAGAAAGAATCTGTTTCCCTTGATGATAATATTCCGGTAAGACCTCCGGTTATGTGTGCCGGCTGTCCGCACAGAGGATTATTCTACTGCCTGAAAAAACTCGGCGTTATGGTTTCCGGCGATATTGGCTGTTATACGTTAGGTGCAGCTGCTCCGCTCAATGCAATTGATACAACTATCTGCATGGGAGCTTCAATATCAGGACTTCATGGATTCAATAAGGCAAGAGGTGCGGAATCGGAACATAAAAGCGTTGCTGTTATCGGTGATTCAACGTTCATGCACAGCGGTATGACAGGACTTGTCAACATTGCCTATAATAATTCAAATTCGACTGTTATTATTCTTGATAATTCAATAACCGGAATGACCGGACATCAGCAGAATCCGACCACCGGAAAAAATCTCAAGGGCGACCCTGCCGCCGCTGTTAATCTTGAGGAACTCTGCAAGGCTATCGGAATAAAGCGTGTCCGTGTAGTTGACCCATATCATCTTGCGGAAACAGAAAAAGTCATAAAAGAGGAACTTTCGGCAGATGAAGCCTCGGTAATTATTTCACGCCGTCCGTGTGCCCTGCTCAAATATGTCAAGCATAATGCTCCGTTTGCGGTTGATTCTGATAAATGCGTGGGCTGTAAAGCCTGCATGAAGCTTGGTTGTCCTGCAATATCAATCAGGGATAAAAAAGCTGTAATCGACCATACTCAGTGTGTCGGCTGCGGTATCTGCAAGGAACAGTGTAAATTCGGTGCTATCAACTGATGAAAGTCAGTATCATTGAATTGAGTTATTCGTGTTTCAATGACTGTTCATATTTTCTTATATGGTATGAAGACGAAAATATGAAAGACCGTGTTTATACCTCAGACGGAAAAGCGATTGTCTTTCATTGTGAGAATCAGGCACGGAAAAAAGCCGGACAACTCGGCTTTGAAGCTGGTGAAACAGTATTTTATGATGTGGAAAGGCTTTTTTACTGGATTGAAACACATTCAAAAGAAATGGACTGTGATTTTCTGATTGACTTCTGGAATATGTTTTCGGATATTGCGTGTTCTGTCGGCACGGAGCTTGAACCTATAAAAACAAGGCGGATTAAACGATGTTATAACAAACTTTTCTGGGGATTGAATCTTCCAGCCGTTACTCCGGAGGACTGCGAATATGAACCGGTTTTCACAAAAAGGGAACGGAAGTTAATCAGGGAAATTATGCGTACAGGACTTGAAATTTTTGATAAAAATTACTTGTGTGGTGATTGTAATGAATGAACTTTATACAGAATTTGAAAACTGGCTGAATAATCAGCTCGAAAATAATGATATGCCGGAAAATACGCTTGCTTTCTGTTTTAATCTTTATGAAGAAAGCGTTGAGGACAGCGTTTACAGCGTACAGATTGTTGCGTGCGATAAGTTCGACAAAGACGATTCCGACTGGGCGTGTGAGGAAGTCTGGAGCAGTGAGGAAGATATTTTCGGTGTCGAACTTTCTGACGAACAGGAAAAAGACTGGTCTGCTGCTCAGAAGCTTATCATAGAATGGGTTGAGGATTATCTTGCAAACGGACAGTACAGAGATGTATTTTCGGGAAAACCCGTAGGCATCGGATTTGTTGACGGAGAACTTGAAATTATTCAGTTATAGACGGAAAGGATTAAAAAACAAAATGGAGAATTATGGGGAATCAAAAGTTATTACACTATTAAAAGGTATTGCCGGAGCAGTCATCGGAGCAATTCCGGGTATGCTTGTATGGATTATTTTAGGAAAACTCGGAATTGTTTTTTCACTGGTGGGTATGCTGATAGGTTTCGGAATACTCGTGGGGTTTTCAATATTCACGAAAGATAAAGACCTTCCCATATGGGTTATGCTCGTGATTTTTTTGGGAGTATTCGCAGTTGTTATGATTCTTTCGGAACAGATTGTATGGACTTGGGAAATAACTGATATTCTGAAAGATAATCTTTCGGAATTTTCCGGTTCTGAATATAAAGAGATTCTCAAGGAAACAATCGGCATAGAAAAAATTTCATTCGGCGAATGTTTCTCAAATTTCTTTACGATTCTTGAAAAACTCGATGTCAAAGGAAAATACATATGGGAACTCGCAAAAAGCAGTTTGTTCGGTATTCTGGGAGGACTTGCTGTTTTTGCGAAGATGGGTAAATAATATGTAAGGAGAATTATATGGAAACAAAATCAATCATGATAGTAGGCGTAGGCGGACAGGGTTCGCTTCTCGCTTCAAGAATTATAGGAAATGTGTTGCTTTCGCAGGGTTACGATGTAAAAGTCAGCGAAGTTCACGGAATGTCACAGCGTGGAGGTTCGGTGGTGACGTATGTAAAATACGGCGATAAAGTCTATTCGCCTGTAATCGAAAAGGGCGAAGCTGATGCGGTGATTTCTTTTGAACTTCTTGAAGCAGCTCGCTGTCTGCCTTATCTTAAAAAAGGCGGAAAACTTATCACATCAACTCAGCAGATTGACCCCATGCCCGTAATCACCGGAACAGCTCAGTATCCTGAAAATCTCGTTGAAAAGCTGAAATCCGCAGGTGCAGATATTACGGCGGTTGATGCTCTTTCACTTGCGGAGCAGGCAGGAACTTCAAAGGCTTCCAACGTTGTGCTTATGGGTGTGCTTGCCTCAAAAATGGATTTTCCGGACGAAATCTGGCAGAATGCACTTGAACAGTGCGTTCCGGCGAAATTCCTTGAACTGAACAAAAAAGCCTTTGAACTCGGTAAAAATGCGTGATTACGCCGTTTGAAAATCAATGGGTAAGGGAATATATTGAGGGAGAAGTATTTTTTACTTGGTAAAAACATGTGATGAAAAAAATAGTAATAACCGCATTTTTTGCGTTAATATCAGTAATATCTATATTTTCGGGTGTTACTATGCAGAAAAGTCATGCTGAAAAATATGTACAGACCCAAGCAACGCTGATTTATGAAGAAAAAAAGACAAAGCTTCCATCAATATTTACATATTTATACAGCGCAGACGGCAGAAAATATACTGCGACTAAAAAGAGCGCTATTGGTTTTACGGAACGCAATATATCCTATAATAAAGTGTCGCCGTCAAATTATCATTTCGGCTATATTGCACCTATGGTGAAAGTACTGTTGTTTATCGGAATACTTTTTTCTATGATTACTCTTTTTGCTTTTTTCGGATTAATATTGGATTTGCCGTTTGCTGAAAAGATGCTGCCATGTATATTTTTGTACTTTGTTGCAGGAATAGCATTTCTTACGGAATCAGGTCTTGTAACGGTACTGACGGCATTTTTTACAGTTGTGATAATTGCTGTGTGCCTGACGGCTAAGAAAAATCAGGATAATTATTTTTAAAATATTTATATAAAAGGAGATGATACCAATGGAAAGATATTGGAATCAGGAAATTGAAACCATGTCCCGTGAGGATATGAAAAAACTTCAGGACGAACGTCTTGTGGCTCAGGTGAAACACGTTTACGAAAATGTGGAGTATTACCGCAATCTCATGGACGAAAAGGGCGTGAAACCGGAGGACATCAAATCAACTGATGATTTGTATAAACTTCCGTTTCTCACAAAGGCGGATTTGCGTGATGCTTATCCTTACGGACTTCTTGCGAAACCGCTCGGCGACTGCGTGAGAATCCAGTCTACAAGCGGAACTACAGGAAAACGTGTTGTTGCGTTCTATACTCAGAACGATATTGATTTGTGGGAGGACTGCTGTGCAAGAGCTATCGTTGCGGCAGGCGGTACAAATGAAGACGTTTGTCAGGTATGCTACGGATATGGACTTTTTACGGGAGGTCCGGGACTGAACGGCGGTTCTCATAAAGTCGGCTGTCTCACGCTCCCAATGTCAAGCGGAAATACAGAGCGTCAGATAACTTTCATGCGTGACCTCGGAGCAACAATTCTTTGCTGTACTCCGTCATATGCGGCATATATCGGCGAAACTCTCCACGATATGGGCTATACGACAGATGATATAAAACTCAAAGCCGGAATTTTCGGTGCAGAACCATGGACGGAGGAAATGCGCCGTTCTATCGAGAAATCTCTCGGAATCAAGGCGTATGATATCTACGGTCTTACAGAAACAAGCGGACCGGGTGTATCTTTTGAGTGTTCGGAACAGACAGGTATGCACATCAATGAAGACCATTTCATTCCGGAAATAATCAATCCCGAAACAGGTGAAGTACTTCCGGACGGCGAAACCGGCGAACTTGTATTCACAAGCATAACCAAAGAGGCTTTCCCGCTTCTGAGATACAGAACACGTGACCTCTGCGTACTCAGCCGGAAAAAATGTTCGTGCGGACGTACTCTTATAAAAATGAGCAAGCCTATGGGCAGAAGCGATGATATGCTTATTATCCGTGGAGTCAATGTGTTCCCGTCACAGATTGAAACAGTTCTCATCGAACAGGGCTACAGTCCGAATTATCTCATCGAGGTTGACAGAATTAACAATACCGATACTCTCGATGTCAGTGTTGAGATGAATCCCGAACAGCTTTCTGCAAGCAAAGATGATATTCAGAATCTTGAAAAATCACTTGCTTCTGCAATCAAAACCATGCTCGGAATAAATCCGAAAGTACATCTCGTTAATCCAAAAGCCATCACAAGAAGCGAGGGAAAGGCTGTACGTGTAATCGATAAAAGAAAACTGCACGACTGATATTGTCGCATTTTCTGATTATGATTTCTTATTCATAAAAAATCATAATCAAATTTGTGTACATTGACAGAAACACATAAAAATTCATTCAAAACACTTGACAAATATCTGAAAAAACTGTATAATATAAGTGCTGGTTAATAACCCGTTCAGTGTGCCGGATTTTACATATTCTGAACAGGTGACACGTTTCAGATAATTGACGTTTATGGATTTTTTGTCTGCCGTCAGTTGTTAATTTTTTTACAGGAGTGATAATTATGGGTATTCTTGATAAAATCGGCGATGTCAGCAAGGGCGTTTCCGATAAAACTAAGAGTATGTCTGAGGTAAGCAACCTCAAAAGAAAAATTTTGTACGAAGAGGAACGTATCGTTGAGATATTCACCGACATCGGCAAGAAATATTATAAAAATCCCAACGAAGACCCTGCCAATCTCAAGCTGCTCTGCGATGACATCGACACTCGCCGCAGACGTATCAAGAAAATGAGATTCGAACTTAACGGCATCAGAGGCTATAAGGTATGCCCTAAGTGCGATGCGGAAGTAAATGAACGCTTCCAGTTCTGCGGTCGCTGTGGTGCAAGACTTCCCGAAGTTGAGGACGATGATTTCATGTCCCTCGAAGCCAATGACTACTACACAGAAAGCAGTAACCAGTTCTTTAATGCCGATTCCAACAAAACCCTTTGATAGCGTATCCGGTATGTTCCGGATTATGAAATAACGGATATGTTACGGACAAATGGCTGTCTCGGATTCGGGGCAGCCGTTTTTATGATTTTATTTTATTCGGTTTGTTCAATCAAATCTCCGGCGGATAATCCGGCAGAGATAAAATGCAGGTATACATAAAATCGCCCATATCGTTGTGAATAACGGGCATATCTGACCCATAAAATTAAACCGCAGACCGGAATAATCCCATACACTCCAGCCCATAATAATATTGTCAAATACTCCCACGGCAAATTCAATTGCCGTTATCATCAGTGCGCCTGTGATACAGCTTTTGATAAGCGTCATCGTCCGGCTTTTGTTCATAATGTAAAGCAGAGTAAGGACAATTCCGCCGGTCAGACACATTGTCCAGTGAGTATATCCTCGTCCGGCAATTTCCACAAAGGCATATACAAAATATCCCATCAAAAAAGTAAAGATATACTGTGCATATTTCATAAATATCACCTCTTTTTATTTAGTATGTACTGTGTTTCTAAAAAATATACATAAAATATACATTAAAGGAGTTAATTTTTAATGCGTAAAAGCTGTATAATTTTCCACATTTCAAGCCTGCCGTCCGAATACGGTATCGGCAAAATGGGCAGACACGCTTTTGAATTTGTCGATTTCCTGAAACAGTCAGGAGTAAAATGCTGGCAGATACTTCCGCTTTCACCCACAAGCTACGGAGATTCTCCGTATCAGTCTTTTTCCGTGAATGCCGGAAATCCGTATTTTATTGATTTTGAAATTCTTGAAGATGACGGACTTCTTGAAAAATCCGAATACGCCGATATAATATGGGAATCCGACCCCGATAAGGTAGATTACAGTATAATATATAATAACTGCTTTGACGTTCTGCGGATTGCATACTCAAGATTCCGTATGTCAAAATTTCCGGCATATAAAAAATTCTGCGATAAAAATAAGGAATGGCTTGACGAATATGCTCTGTTTATGGCTCTCAAATCACAGAATGACGGCAGAGCATGGTATGAGTGGGATAAGGATACAGCTATGCATAAGCCGAAAGTTATCGCCGAACTTAAAAAATCTCTTAAAAAAGAAATAGGATTCTATAAGTTTATCCAGTTCCAGTTCAGCCGTCAGTGGACTGCATTGAAAGCCTACGCCAATGACAACGGAATCGAAATAGTCGGCGATATTCCGATATATTGTGCCCTTGACAGCGTTGAAGCATGGGCAGACCATAGACTTTTCTGGTTCAACCGGAAACGTCAGCCGGTATGCGTCGCCGGTTGTCCTCCCGACAGCTTTTCGCCGACCGGTCAGCTCTGGGGAAATCCGCTGTATGACTGGGAATATCATAAAAAGACCGGCTATAAATGGTGGATAAACCGCATAAAATCGGCTTCTGAAATTTACGACATCGTGCGTATTGACCATTTCCGTGGATTTGAAAGCTATTATGCCATACCGTTCGGAAATGAAGATGCCACAGTCGGCGAATGGAAAAAAGGCCCTGATTATGAACTCTTCCGCATGGCTGAGGAACAGCTCGGTAAACTGAATATAATCGCCGAGGATTTGGGATTCATTACGCCGGAAGTCCGTGAAATGCTCGACAAATGCGGTTATCCCGGAATGAAAGTATTACAGTTCGGATTCAGCGACGGCGAGAACGAGCATCTTCCGCATAATTTCACCACAACGAACTGTTTCGCATATACCGGAACTCATGATAACGAAACGCTTAACGGCTGGGTTGAAACTCTTGATAAAAAATCGCTCAAGTTTACCCGAAAATATCTGAATGTCAAGAAAAAATCCGATATTCCGATGGCTGTCGTCCGTTCGGCGTGGGGAAGCGTTGCGGAAGTTGCAGTGGCACAGATGCAGGATTTCCTTGACAGTCCTAAGTCGGCACGTATGAATACGCCGTCTACTCTCGGTATAAACTGGCAGTTCCGCACGAAATCAGAGCAGTTCACGCCCGAACTTGCCAAAAAAATACGCCGTCTCAATAAAATTTATAACAGATAAATAATAAAATGATTAATTAATGGAGGAAAACCAATGGATAAAAAAATTTTTACAGAGAAATTCACCGCTAAACTTCCAAAGGATATAAAATCCGCATCTCCTCAGCAGGTTCATAATGCTCTCGGCAGTACGGTTATGGAATTATCCGCCGACAGGTGGAATACCAGCCGTCAGGAACATCTCGGAAAAAGACGTGCGGCTTATCTTTCAATGGAATTTCTTGTTGGGCGTGCTGTATATAATAATCTTCTCTGTCTCGGCATTTATGATGAGGTGAATGAAGTTTTCAGCGAGCTTGGTCTCAATCTTGCCGACCTTGAGGAAATCGAGGACGCTGCTCTCGGAAACGGCGGACTCGGCAGACTTGCGGCGTGCTTTCTTGACAGTGCAGCATCTCTTAATCTTCCGCTTGACGGGTACGGAATCCGCTATAAATACGGACTTTTCAAGCAGTCTATTGTGAACGGTTTTCAGTGCGAGGATATAGATGACTGGACAAAATACGGCGACTGCTGGTCGGAACGCTGTGAAGAAGATACCGTTATAATTCAGTTCAACGGTCAGACTGTAAAAGCCGTTCCGTATGATATGCCGATTTTCGGCTGTAAGACTGAAAATGTCGGAACTCTCCGCCTGTGGCAGTCAGAGCCGGTTAAAACTTTTGATTTCGATACATTCAACCGTCAGAACTACCTTGAAGCATCAAAAGAACAGATTTTCGCCGAAGATATTTCACGTGTACTTTATCCCAATGACGATACAAACGAGGGAAAGAAACTCCGCCTCAAACAGCAGTATTTTTTCAGCTGTGCATCACTGACCGATATTCTCAGAAAGCATAAAGCCCGTTACGGTACTCTCGATAATCTTGCTGATTATATCACGGTTCAGCTTAATGATACACACCCTGTAATCTCAATTCCGGAACTTATCCGCCAGCTTGTTGACAATGAGGGATATACTTTTGAAAAGGCATTTGAAATTACTAAAAAAGTATTTAACTATACAAATCATACCGTAATGCAGGAAGCTCTTGAAAAATGGTGGGTAGGTCTTGTTGAAGAACTTCTCCCACGTATCTATGAAATTATCATTCAGATTAATGAGGAGCTTATCGCCGAAATGTATGCCGCCGGAGTTCCGAAAGACAAGATTAACAGAATCAAGATTATCAAGGGCGAACTTATTCACATGGCAGATATGGCTTGCTATGGTTCGAGCCATATTAACGGCGTTGCGGAAATTCATACACAGATATTAAAAGATACTGTTCTGGCGGATTGGTATAGTCTTTATCCGGAACGTTTCCGCAATGAGACAAACGGAATTACTCAGAGACGCTGGCTTGCACTCTGCAATATGGAATTATCGGCTCTGATAACCGAACTTCTCGGCAATGATTCGTGGATTACCAATCTTGACGAACTGAAAAAGCTTTCGGAATACGCCGATGATGAATCAGTCCTCCGCCATTTTATTAATATAAAACAGATAAAGAAAAATCAGCTTGCGAAATTTATCGCAGAACGTGACGGCGTGGAAATTTCTCCGGAATCAATATACGATATACAGATAAAGAGACTCCACGAATACAAGAGACAACTTCTTAATGCGTTTTCAATTCTCTGGATTTATTACGGAATCAAGGACGGAACTATAAAGAATTTCGCTCCGACGACATTTATTTTCGGTGCAAAATCAGCTCCGGGATATAGAAGGGCAAAGGCAATAATCAAATATATCAACGAAATCGGAAGAATTGTATCGTCAGACCCCGATACAAAAGATATTCTCAAAGTCGTATTTGTTCAGAATTACAATGTTTCCTATGCTGAAAAACTTGTTGCAGCAGCTGATATTTCGGAGCAGATTTCAACGGCAGGCACAGAAGCAAGCGGTACAGGAAATATGAAGCTCATGCTCAACGGTGCTGTTACGCTCGGAACTTATGATGGTGCAAATATCGAGATAGTTCAGGAAGCAGGCGAGGAAAATAATTATATCTTTGGTGCACGTGTTGAGGAACTCGAAAAAATTGTTCCGAAATACGACAGCCGAAAGATATTCGCTGAAAATCCCATGATTAAGAAAGTTGTATCATCGCTTATTGACGGTACTGTTTCTGACGGAGGCTCAGGGGATTTCCGTGAACTGTACTCATCACTTTTAGACGGTGCAAGCTGGCACGCTCCCGACCATTATTATTTGCTTGGCGATATTGAAAGCTATGTTGAGGCTAAACTCTGTTCAAATTCAGATTACAGAACCGACAGACTTGAATTTGCAAAAAAACAGTGGCTTAATATGTGTAATGCCGGAAAATTCAGTTCCGACAGAACAATTGCCGATTATGCCGAAAACATCTGGAAAATAAAATAAAAACTTGTTTTTCCGATAAAAAAATACTCTGCAAATCGTAATGAATTGCAGAGTATTTTTATTATGTATTTAATATTTTATTCTTTGGATTCAGAAATTCCGCCGACAGCCTTGAATGCCTCAATTATATTTTCGTCGATAGTTTCGGCGTCACGTGGATTTATTCTGAATGTATATGTACCGATTTTGCATTTTGAATTGTTTTCAAGATTTATCAGGAATGACTCGGCAGTAAATTCATTTGTATCAGCCGTGAGCATACCGACAAAATATTTTGAATCCGGAACTGTTACGGACGGAATTGTAATAGCTGATGTTTTTCCGTTTAAATCGGTGATAAGATATTCAACAGCAAACTGACCTTTGGCATCTGCCGGAACAGGTGTAGCAAATGCAAGATGTGTATCTGTTGATAGACCGTCTTTCAGTGCGCTGAAATCCGGCACTGTCGGAGTTATATCAATTTCGCCATTTGTAACGATTACTTTTATTGAAGCCGATATTTCCGGATTATCCTCACTTCTTACGGTTACAGTACATTCACCCTCGCTGATTCCCGTTACCCAGCCGAAGCGGTCTACTTTCGCAATATCGGGATTTGAGCTTGTCCATCTTTCATTTTTGTTTGTAGCTTCGGGCGGATACATACTTACCCATGCAATATCTTTTCCGCCTACTTTGAGTTTCATCTCATATTTGGAAAGTTCTATTCCGGTTACAGTTCCAGCTGATTTTGTAACGGTAACGGTTATATTTGTGTGTATATTGGGATTATCGGCACTGCTTACGGTAATTACAGCAGTTCCCTCGCCTATGCCGGTAACAATACCGTTATTGTCGACTGTGGCTACGGATTCGTTGTCCGATGTCCATTTGAGAGGTTTATCCGAAGCAGATGACGGAACAACACGGTATGAAATCTGTTTCTGTGCATTTTTGGAGAGTGTTATATTATTCTCGCCTACCTGAATCATTTCTATCGGAACATCAGCCGTAGATGTGGTAGTATTTGCAGAAACCGTAGAAGTATTTGTCGCTGTTGTCTGGGTAGATACAGTGGTTACGACGGTGTTTTCGTCAACAACGGTAACGAGTACAGTTCCGAAAACAGCCGGATTATTCACACTTCTGACTGTTATTTTTGCAGTACCGGCTTTTTTGCCGGTAACCCAGCCCTGACTGTCAACTGTTGCGATTTCGGGATTTGAGCTTGTCCATTCTTCCGATTTATCAATTGCAGAAGCCGGAAGCATTGTAACATATGCGGCGATTTCGCCGTATCCGACTTTGACTGTCATTTGGGTACGGTTAAGACGTATATCGCTGACGTTTTTGTTATCAATTACAGTGATTTTGATTTCAGAATAAACATCGGGATTATCGGCACTTTTCACGGTTACGGTGCAAGTTCCTGCACTGATACCGGTAACCCAGCCCTCGCCGTCTACCGTTGCGATATT
Source organism: uncultured Ruminococcus sp. (assembly GCA_947178575.1). GTDB lineage: Bacteria > Bacillota > Clostridia > Oscillospirales > Ruminococcaceae > Ruminococcus. The sequence continues at coordinate 49,377 of CAMWYX010000006.1, forward strand.
TGTATTGGAGCTTGTCCATATTTCGTTTTTATTTTTGGCGGAAGCCGGAAGCATCGTGACATATGCTGCAATTTCGCCCTCTCCTGTATTTATGGACATTTCTGTTCGTGAAACCCGTATATCCGAAACACGTCCCGAACCTGTTGCAGATACGGTTGTTACAGATGACGGATTCGTTGTTGTAGATGTAACCGGAGCAGTTGTTGTGGTCGGAGGATTACCTGCAAGAGACTCAAGATAATCTTTCATATTTGTGATAGTTCCGCCTGTAGAGACGTAGGAATAATATACAAGTATGAGCGAAGCATCTGAAGCATCTATTTTTCCGTCCGAATTGACATCGGCAGATATTTTCTGCTCGTTAGTGAAAATTGATGGCTTGCCTGTTGAAAGATTTGAATATTCAACAAGAACATTAGAAGCGTCCGAGGCGTTGACCATGTTGTCATTATTTGTATCACCGAGAGCGTTTTTCGCTGTATTTTCAGCATAGGCAATTACAGGGCTGTCAGTGATAACGTCCGCTGTTGTTAATGCTTTACTTTTGACAGAAACCGGAGGAACAGAAGAAGTTCCGATTCCTATAATTGATGCAATAGCAGCAGCAATAATCTTAGCTTTTTTCATATGTACTCCTTTATAGTATATATTACGGCGTGTCGGCACGCCAAGGAAAAATATCAATTTTCGGAGACAGTATTATTAATAAAGTTACTTAAAATCTGTCGGGCAATAGTTCCTGAATTGATTCACATATTTAAAGGATATGTTTATTTTTACGGAATGCAACACACACGTATTAATTATATCGCTTTTTGTCGTAAAATGCAATATTTACAGAAAAATTTGTTGAAACATACAAAAAAGGCTGTCAGTTCTGACAGCCTTTAAATCATATTACGGCAGAATTAAGGAATTACAGCCATTAATTGCTAAATAATCATATTTAACAAAGCAAAACCTTATTCAATAGGAAGGTCTTTCTGCTCTAAAATACCTGCATCAAGTTCGAGGATAGTAAGAGCATCTTTTGCGGAGAGACCGCTTCCGTGTTCATGAACATCAGCGTTGAGAGCTCCCTGTTCGGAAATCGCATATTTATCCTTATTTCCGAGATACTGGAGAAGAAGTGTAGCATCGGCAACAGATACAATTCCATCGCAGTTAGTATCGCCCCAAAGTGTTACTTCGAGTGCAGGTTTGGTAGGAGCTTCTGTTGTTACAGGCACCGTGGTTGTTGCGGTAGTTGTAGTTGTGGCAGGCATTTCGGTTGTAGTCGTTGCTTTGGTTGTAGTGGTTGTAGTGGTTGTCGTTTTTGTTGTTGTGGTCTGTGTCGTGGTTGTTGTGGTTTCGGGAGCATCTGCGTAGTATATTTCAATATTGTCAACTGTGATTGAATCAGCTTCGCCATAGTAATATCCGATAAGAAGTTTACCGTCTTTTGTATTTATGCCGTTTGAATGTCTTTCATCTCCGGCAACAGCTTTCGGAACAATCCACATAAGTTCTGCGGAATCTCCTGCATCGAGAATACAGTAATTTCCGTCCTCCTGAAACCAGTAGTCGGGATTTACAGTTTCTTCAACTCCTGTACCAACATTATACACGAGTTTTCCTATATCGGATTTTGCGGAAACATCAAATCTGATTGCGTAAACGTCTTTGGTTTCGTCAACGCCGAGGTCGGTATAATCAATTTCGAGATTTTTCTGTTTATCTGTTCCGGTATGACTTACTACTTTGCCGACAGCTGTAGATACAGAATCGGTATACGGAACAGTAACAGTCTTGGTATATGTCAGAATAGCGTCTGTAAGATTTACGCTTTCTATGAGTGTACCCTCGGAATCGCTTCCATACCAATATTGGAATGACAGTGTATCGGTAGATGAAGTTGTAACATGAGGCTGAACTTCGGCAGGAACTTCCCAGTAAGCCTCAATATAGTTTCCGGCTTCAAATATCTTGCAGCCGTTTCCGGGAGTTATAAGGAACTCAACGCCCTGCTCTTCAAATTCGGTAACAGAACCTGCGCCCTCAGTACCCATATCGTTGTACCAGTAACCGGCAGATTCTTTTCCTTTTATACCGGCAATCTGCTTGGCGTATTCTGTATCAGCAGGCGAACCCTCGATAACGTTGATACCGCCGCCATAAACGAACTGGTCAAGGTCGCTGTCGGATTCAATAGTGCAGGTAATAGATTCGATAACAACGCCGTCCATATCCGTGAGACCGAAGTCGGAGAATCTGAATTTATGGCTGTTCATTGGTCTGTTTTCGTCATCATTGGGGTGAGAGGCATAATAATCGTCGTCATATCCCTGAGTGAGAACAACTTTTCCGAGCAGTTCAGGGTCAATCTGTTTTGCAATTGTCGCAGAAATGGTAGCAGTACCGTTGCCGTTATCAACGAAAGACCAGTTTTTACCGCTTTCGGAGTTCACGCCGTTGGAATGCTTATTGGAATCCGGAATAACATTTTCACGGTCTGGTTGTTCCGGCGGAGTTTCGGGGTCTTTATCGCCGGGTGTGGGTTCAACGGGAGTATCGTCGTTATACGTGAATCCGGTGAATGTTACGGAATTGTCTACCATATCGCCGACAGTGTTGTCATAGTGTGCGCTGTAGTAGCATCTTATTTCAAAACTGCTGTAATCATCGTATTTGAGTTCGAGGTCGGAGAGGTCAATAACGACTTTATTTTCGCCTTTTTTGAGTTTTACAGCATAACCGCCGGCTTTTTTTCCGTCGGAAGTCCAGCCGCCGGTTGAAGTGTGTTCCATCCAGCCACTTTTTGCGGTAATTCCGATACCATAAGAGAAAGAGGTTTCGTATTCTGATTCAATATTAAGAACAATGTTTTTAAGCGGTTTACTTGCACTGTATCCGGCAGGAAAATCGTGTTTTTGTTCGATAGTATCGTCCCATTTTTCGGAAGCGCCTTTATTCTGTACTATTCCGATAGCCGGAGCGGTAACGGCAAATGCGTTGGACATCATATATGCCGGAACAGCGGAAGCTGTTACAATAGCACTGAGAATGGCAGCCTGAACACGTTTGCTGAAAGAGAAATTCTTCATGGTCAATCGTCCTTTCATAACAGTTTTTGTCATTATGGAATCACTGATGAACTATATCAGGATTTTCATACAGACAAATCTAATAAAAACGGTGGTGAAATCTGTTTGTTTTTTTCCGGAATACTGACAGATACCACCTTATATATATCACATATTATATCATCTGAATGTGAAAAATGCGTGAATTTTCCATTAATTCTCGACAAAATCATGCACAAATTTTTCTATATTTTTTTATAACATATATACAAATATGATTTGAAAAACCATAAAAAAGCCTGTCTGAAAAGATTAAAAATATCTTATCGGACAGGCTTTTGATATTATTAAATTAAATATGAGTTTTTGTATAAGTTATTTTACCGCTGTTCCGTTGATATGTCATTTTCTGTCACCTGCAAGAACTGCGATTCTGCCATCTTTGATTATCAGTGCTGTTGAACCCTGATGCAGAGTTTTCTCGTTGATAGTTTCCTTCGGGAGTTCGTCCACGGAATCGATATTAATTTCTGCTATAATTTCAGCACTGTTAGAGTTGTGCATATACTTAACATATTTTTAATTCTGTATTGTGACTGCCATTTTAAATCTTGCTATTTTCCGTTGTTTTTAAATCTTTTCAGAAGTTTTGATACCCATTCGGCTTCCGGATTAAGTGCGGCATAATTTTCAAAAATGCTCACTATCTCCATAACAGAAATATATCCGAAAACGACCGAGGCGGTTATTGTTCCGGCGATGTCGGACAGATTTTCAACCTGATAATAAACTCCCAACGCCTTGATTCCTGCATCAAGTCCGCAGGCCGATGTCATCACGATTATTTCAGCGAGTTTATTCAGACCGCCACGTCGCATTTTTGAACTCTGCACAATATCGATACAATAGCCCTTTATGATTCCCGTCAGAAAATCCGCAGCAGCCAGTCCGATTACTATTATCAGCATTATGATGTATTTCATTTTCACACTCCTTTCGCCCTCCTGTAAATGGTCTGAACAGATGGTTTTTGCAATATAAAAATATTGAATATCACAAAAATTTACAGTTTATTAATAATTTGCAATAAAAAAATTCACCATACCGGAGCATGGTGAAAATCAATATCATGTGTTTTCAGTTTTTATGATTTAATACTTCTGTATTTGTAAGATTATTCAGCCACAGATATTTTTTATAATGCTTATATACAGCCGGAAGCTTTACAATCTCATCAATATTTATGATGATATACACCGGAATAACAGGCAGATTGAGCAGGAATGCCGAAATAAGTCCGAGCGGTACAGTTACGCACCACATTGTAATTGTATCGCATTTGAATCCGAATCTTGAATCTCCGCCGGATGGGAAAATTCCGGCAATTACCGTCATATTCATTGCCTTTCCGACAACGTAATACGAACATACGACAAGCATTACTTTCAGATATTTCTGTGCTGTGGGAGTTATTGTTCTGAAAAGCGGAACAAAAGGAATCACACACAGAATTATGAGTCCTGAGATTATTCCGCAGACAAGGGAAATCCGGCAGAACTTTGAACCGTATTCCTTTGCTTTATCAAGCAGACCCTGTCCGAGTTCCATGCCGACGAGAACTGAACTCGCCGAACTTACTCCCTGACAGAGACATATAGCGAGATTCTTTACAATATTTGCGATTGAATTTGCGGCGGCGGCATCACTTCCCATATGACCGAGAATAACGGAATACATAGTAAATCCGATACCCCACACCATATTGTTTCCGAACATCGGCAAAGCGTATTTCCAGTAATCCTTTTTTAATATTTTATCGCTGTGCAGTATGTATTTAAGGCGTATTTTTATATTGTCGCCTCTGAAGCATATTGCCATAGCCCAGATAAGTTCAACGGCTTTGGAAATTACTGTGGCAATTGCAGCACCTTTTATTTCAAGACGGGGAAAGATACCAACTCCGAAAATCAGAAGCCAGTTGAAAATGATATTCAGAACCACAGAAACGGAGCTTATCAGAGAGCTTTTTCCGGCATTTCCGCAGTTTTTCATAATACAGAGATACGGCTGTGAGAATCCGAGAAACAGATATGAAAGCGAAACGGCTCTGAGATACTGTGCACCTTTTTCTATTAATATAGGGTCAGAGGCGAAGCATTTCATCATTGCCGTCGGAAAAATCAATGCTCCGAGCGTAAAAGGAATTGAAAAAAGTACAAGTAATTTCAGTCCGATAGCAAGAATTTTTTCAACAGAATCCTTATCTTTGATTCCCCAGTATTGAGTTGCTAAAACTGAAACACCGCCGGTAACTGAAAATATAAACAAATGGAATACAAACTGCACCTGACCGGCAAGCGAAACGGCTGATAAGGAATCCTGATTAAGAAAACCAATCATAACAGCATCGGTAACGCTGACGAGTGCAAGCATCAGCTGCTGTAACGTAATTGGAATCACGAGTTTCAGGAGTTTGCTTCTGAAACTATCATTATTATTATTATTATTCATATAATCACTTCTTTTTATATTTTGAAAAGATTTAATTTTTTTATCCGAGAAGTTGACCCTCATACATATCGTTATGTATTTTGAAGAAAAATTCACTGAAACAATCATTGTCGCATATTTGCAGAACTTCTTTCATATTCCATATAAAATTTACGTTATCCACGTCGTTCCGGTCAATCCAGAAAACTTTTCCTTCGCCGGAACTTTTCAGTTCGCCCTCATATTCGGAAGTTTTGTATATAAGCACCATGTATCTTGTACCGTCGTCAAGTATCCAGTCCTTGAAACCGCATGGTTTGGGGTTATGGACAGTCAGACCGGTTTCCTCTTTCATTTCACGGATTACGGAATCGAGCAGAGACTCATCGGGTTCGACGTGACCGCCGGGGAATACAATTCCGCCCTTGTATTTTTCTTCAAGACCGAGTTTTTCCTGAACAAGAATTTTATTTCCGTTGCAGATGATACACATATTTGTAAGTTCGATTTTTGATATACGGCTCATAGTCAGCACGTCCTTTCCTTGATTATCACAGCAATTGTATCACAGTCTGCACGTAAAGTCAATACAGATTGGAAATTATTTTTCAACAGGAAATCTCAAAAATTTTAAAACAAAATTATGAAAATTATTCAGGATTTCTTAAGAATATTATTATAATATTTTTTATGGAAATAAATATAAAGGATTTGATTTAATGAGAAAGATTCTGAAAAAAGCAATAACATTTGCATTTCTGATTATTCTGATATTTGCAGGGGCGAAACTGTTAAAATCACGTTCTGATATTATTGATGTTTTTGACAAAGCTGTACACACTTCCGGAACGGATTCGGACTGGAGGCTTATTCTTGTAAACAGCAGTCATGCAGTCCCGAAAGGGTACAGTCCGGATTTGATGCAGTTGTCAAACGGTGTTTATATTGATTCAAGAATATATCCGGATTTGCAGAATATGTTTGATGACGCACGGGCTGACGGAATTTATCCGGTAGTCGGCGAGGGTTACAGAACTCACGAACAGCAGGAAGATATGATGCAGGATAAAATAAATGCTTTCATTGATGAGGGATATTCCGAGAAAGAAGCAAAAAATCTTGCCGGTGAATGGGTGGCGGAAGCCGGAAAAAGCGAGCATGAACTGGGAATCGCTCTTGATATAAATGCAGATACGTCAATGTGTACGGATTCCGACGTATATGACTGGCTCGCCGGAAATGCGTTCAGATATGGATTTATACTCCGGTATCCGTCAGGAAGCGAGAGCATAACAGGTATTGATTATGAGCCGTGGCATTATCGTTATGTGGGAATCGACAACGCCACAGAAATTTATAATAATAATATTACTCTTGAGGAATACTTATCATAATATCAGGAAAATTCACGCAAAAAAAACCTGACCGTAAAAGTCAGGGTAAATGCTTATCAATAATAACAAAACGACATATAAATTTATGGTGCGGATAACAGGAGTTGAACCTGCACCGAGTTGCCCCGACTGGCACCTGAAGCCAGCGCGTCTGCCTATTCCGCCATATCCGCACATTACTTGAATATTATATCATATATTTTCAGATTTGTCAAGGGAGTTTAAATATTTTTAAATATAAAAACAAAAGCTCCTGATTTTTACGTCAGGAGCTTTTGAAAATTCTTAATTTTTTGATACGGGGAGTTTATCTAAAAGCTGAGCGTCATACTGCTGGATATTCAGTGCATCGACAGCCGAAAGTCCTGCTGTACCGTCAACATCGGCATTTTTGCGACCCTGTTCGCTGATAGCGTACTTGTCGGCATTTCCCAGAACCTGAAGAACAAGCGTAGCATCGGCGACTGTTACAACTCCGTCGCAGTTTGCATCACCTGCAAGATATTTATTGCCGGACGGTGAATCGGTCGGATTTGTTTCGGTGGGAGTTTCTGCCGGTGGTTCGTCTTTTTCCGGAACAGAGCCGTCCGGCTCAATACCGCCTACAAATTTTCCGTCATCATATACGCATATTCCCTCGGCTTTGACTTCGTTGCCTGTTCCGAAAAATGCGTCATCTTCCTTGAATATTGCAAGACCTTTATAGCTCGGGTCGTTTTCCGGATTCCACTTGTCGCCGTAGTACATACCGACAGTGAACTGATATTTCTTTCCGGAATTAGCAATATTGTAGTCATCGAATTTTATTTCAACGTAGTAAATATTATCCATTTTGTCGTATTTATGGATTCCGGTAATCACGCCGTCAGCCGGAGATGCCTCGACAGCTGCCTGGTCGTAGAGTTCGGAAGCCGTCACGCTTTTAATATCGGCGATTTCGTCCGCACTGAAATAATATCTTACCGATATATCTTTTGAACCTTTTGTCGAATCGGTCATTACCATGAATGATACTTTTGTAACTCCGCAGCCGTCCGCCTTGATGTCGTCGATTCCGCAGGCGTTGACCCAGTAATTATTTCCTCCTCCGGCACTTCCGCTGAATTTAGGTTCAGGAGGGAAATTTTTTGTAGGTTTCATATCATCAGTTCCGAAAAATTCATAAAGTCCTGCCGATGCACCTACGAATGCGGCGTTGTAGTCGATAGTAACTTCGTTGTAGATATAGTCGCTTGTAACGTCGATATGATTATCCTGACCGTCCGGACCTCCGGCAAGTGCACCGTATAATACGTATCTGTGTTCGTCGGGGTCTTCGCATTTGGTAAGACCAGAGCAGGCACGGTGATGAGGATATTTCACGGAATTTTCGTTATATCCCACGATATACGAGCGTTTAAGCGGATTGTTTCCCATGAGGTATTCCATCTGACCTTTAGCCCATTCACTTGCCTCACCAGGCTTGCCGTTGTTTGTGTATTTATCGTAAACAAGGCAAATAAGCTGCATAGCCGTGTTATAGCGTGCAGAACCCCATTGATTCAGGAATGCATATCCTCCAGGAGATTCAAGACCTTTCCACACGGGGAAGCACTTTGCCACTTCGTCCCAGAAATTATCGTAGACGTATTCATTTTTACCCTGTGCTTTTCTCACGATGTTTATGAGGTCGATTTCCGGAAATTCCTGATTTATACGTCCCCATATACAGCTTGTACCGCTCCATACGTCATTCCAGCAGTAGCACCAGCCACTCGGAGCGTAATAGTCGAAATACGGTGCAGCGGTTTCGAGATAGTTTACATCTTTTGTACAGAGGTAGAGCCAGCCGGCAGCCCAGCAGAAATCATCTTCCCACTTTTCAGAACGGTAATAGCCTTTCGGCCCGTCGGCATTATCGCTGAGTTCAAGAGGATTTGCATTTGCAAACGACCAGAGAGCCTTTGCGTAATCAAGGGATTTTTCAGCATATTCGGGGTCTGTATCCTTGAAATTGAGATAATTTATGGCGAGTGAAGCAGCAGCGGAAACAACATAATCTGTCTGCGGTTTATCGGCGGTAAGGAAAAATGCCGGTCTGCCCATTTCATCGACTTCAGGGGAGTTCCAGAAGCTGTGGTCAATATCTCCGTCACCGACCTGATAACAGTGAGCAATAACATTTCCGTCCTTATCCCTGAAAGTACATTTCATGAGATAGTCGTTGAAATACCGCAGGATTGTTTCAATATGACTGTCCTGACCTGTCTTGACGTAAGCGTCACGAAATTCGTAATATCCCCAGCCGAGCGTTGAAGCGGCATAATTTTCCGGCATACCAAATTCAACGTGGTCGCCGGCATCGTGGAATCCGCCGGAAACATCAACAAATCCGTCGCCGTCGGGGTCAAGAATATCCTTGTACTTATCGATAAATTCCTGAGAGAGATTTGTTCCTACAAAGTCATTGATTCCGGCTTTAAGTTCAACCTTTGCGTCGTATGTATGACAGTCTCCACGCCATTTATAGCCGTTATTTTCATCTACTTCCGTACCGCACATATTGGCATCGTAGAAGTAGATAGAATACTGAAGCGAACGTGCAAAATCGTAGTCGAGACCCGAATCGTTTGCAAGCGAATCGGCGAGTTCTTCGGCAGCGTTTACCGCCGGCGTGAATACTGCAATCTGAGATAACGTCATAGCTGTACAGACAACAGCGGAAGTAATTTTTTTAATAAATTTCATTGCATTCCTCCGTGTAAATAATTTGGCAATAATTTGATAGTATCGTGAATTAATAAAACAAGACGATTAAACACCCTGTATATTTATGATAACATATTTTCAGGAATAATGCAATAGTTTTATATCGGATTTTTTATTTTTTGATTTTTCTTTTTCTGTTTTTTTTGGCATTATGTGTTTTGCTGAAAGTCATAAACAATGCCGAAACAAAAAGAATCGCAACCCCTGCGACGAAAACAGACGGAACTGTAATTCTTTGTCCGTTTATACGCTGTACGGCAAAAGCATGAAGCGAATTTCCGACATCTTCAAATGTAAGATTATTTTCATCTGCATATTTTTTGGCGACGGATTTTTTTGAGCCGAGAACAATAAATCCGTCCATAGTCATCGAGCCCTCCGGAGTCGGAATATAGCCTACAGCACATGAGCCTATTTTTTCAACTGAATCGGGTATATACAAATTTTTAAGAGAACTGCACATATAGAACGAGCAGTCATCAAGCGACTTAGTATTATCGCCGATTGAAACCGCCATAAGCGATGTACAGCCGGAAAAGCAAAATTCCCCGATTCTCTCGATATTCTGAGGAATTATAATATTTGTGAGGCTTGTACAGCTTCTGAAACAGGAATCCGGAATTTCTGTCAGATTTTCGGGGAGAGATACGGAGCGAAGTGAATCACAGCCACAGAAACTTCCCATTCCTATTTCGGTTACAGAATCCGGAATAACTATGTTTTCCAGAGACAGACAGGCATAAAATGCGTGATGACCTATTTTTTCCACGGTTTCAGGAATATCAATATGTTTCAGTGTCAGGCAGTTATAAAAAGAATTTTCTTTTATTTCCGTTACACGGCAACCGTCTATTATTTCAGGAATATTTATATATGTAGGTTCTCCTGAAAATCCGGTGATAGCTGCTTCGTTATTGATAATTGAATATGTATATCCTGATTTTGCATCATCTGTTGTATAAACTGTTGATGAAAAATTTTTCATTTTATCATCTCCTTTTATATAATTATAAATTCAGACATATATAATGTAAAGAGCGTGTTTATAATAAAATACCTCATAATTTGTCACGGTTATTTGTTATTCCGTAATGTACGACGGCAATCGTCAGGATTTTCCGGCGAATTTTCGGAAAATATGCGATATTTTTTCTGATATTACGTGCATAATAACTGATTCTGCGGTCAATGATTATGCAGAGGTGATAAAATGAAAAAACATATTGATTTTATTATGATAAGCGGTCTTGTACTTGCAATACTTATTTCAAATTCATGCAGATTTATCCGTGACGGCAGACGGCTGGAACAGCTCCGGCACAGCGTTCTGAGACTTCATATTCTTGCCGAATCCGACAGCGAATATGACCAGAATCTCAAGCTGAAAGTTCGGGACAGGCTTCTTGAATCCGGAATATTTGAGGAATGCAGCAGTCTTTCAGATGCCGAAAAAACCGCAGAGGAAAAAATTCCGGAAATAATAAGTACTGCCGAATCTGTACTCAAAGAAAATGGCTGTGAACTTCCGGTTACTGCTGAAATTGCCGATGTTTCTTTCGATACAAGAGTATACGGAGAAATCACAATGCCTGCCGGCGAATACCGTGCACTTCGTGTGAAAATCGGTTCAGCTCAGGGCAAAAACTGGTGGTGTGTGATGTATCCTCCGTTATGTCTGCCGGCTGCGTGCGATGAAAAAAATACGGGTAAAAATGTAAACGAGAATATCAAGGAAAATAAATCCGCCGAGGAACTTTTTACCGACAGCGAACTCGATATTCTTTATAATCCTGAAAAATATGAAGTAAGATTCGCTGTATGGGATAAAATTAAAGGGCTGTATAATAAAATATTTGTGAAAAATGACAAAAATCGGAAATCTGCTTGACATTTCTGTCGGTACGGTATATAATGTTATGGTAAAGAAAGCAGAACATTCCTGTTCTCACCGTCAGGCTTCGCTTAAACGGTCAATATGTAAAGTGTCCGTCAGGATTATGCGTATTGTGTGAGTGTGGGTGTTTCTGCACTCACTTTTCATTTTTTAGTCGGAGGTGCTTGAATATTAGCAAACAGGAACTGCAGATAAATGAGGATATCCGTGACAAGGAAATTCTCGTTATCGACAATGATGGAAAAAAGCTCGGCGTTATGTCCGCCAGAGAAGCCCAGAAATTAGCCTACGAAAAAGAACTCGACCTCGTGAAAATCGCCCCTCAGGCAACACCGCCTGTGTGCCGTATCCTCGATTACGGTAAGTTCTGCTTTGAACAGGCTAAGCGTGAAAAAGAAGCAAGAAAGAATCAGAAAATCGTTGCCATAAAGGAAATCAGAATGTTTTCAACTATCGATACCCACGATTTTGAAACTAAAGTCAATCAGGCTGTCAAATTCCTTCAGGGAGGCGATAAGCTTAAAGTTTCCGTGAGATTCCGCAAAAGAGCAATCGCTCATCCGGAACTCGGCGCAGAACTGCTGGACCGCTTCAAGGACGCTGTTTCCGCAGCAGGTTCTGTTGACAAGCCCGCTAAAATGGAAGGGCGCAGCATTGTTATGTTTGTAAGCCCTAAAAAGAACTGACGGTTCTTAATTAAGGAGGAATATTTAATGGCAAAGGTTAAGGTTAAAACTCATTCCGGTGCAAAGAAACGTTTCAAGATAACAGGCAGCGGCAAGGTTAAGTATCAGCATACAAATAAGAGACACAGACTTACTCAGAAAGATACAAAGCGTAAGAGAATCGCCCGCAACGCAGGTGTTGCAGACAGCACAAACGCTCCTACAATCAAAAAGCTCGTTCCTTATATGTAATCGGCTGACGTTGTGTCGAAAAAATAACTGTATTTATTCTGAGGAATTATAACAGTTAAAGGAAAAGTATAAAAAGTTGTTATATAAAATCCTTTATAAAATAAAGGTCGGCGCTTCAAATAGCAGTTCATAAGACGTCGCACTGTCTGTTTATAAAAACAGCTTGAACGGGGACTGCCGTCGTATAATGTGAATGCGAAAACCAAGCAGAAAAATTTTTTTGGCAATCAGTAAAGAAAGGAAATGTTACTGGCACGGTATTCAGCCACAGAATTGGTGTTTATCGTGTGTACCCGAACGTTATCGGGGAATTTACGCCTTCGGAGTGTCATGCCAAACATGAGTAGATTATGACTTGTCATATCAAAAATGGACACGTTGAACAAGGAATGAAACATAAAAGTTTATTTTATAAGTTTTCAGTAACGGTAAATGGTATGGCACGTATTAAGGGTGCGATGATGACTCGCAAGAGAAGAAATAAAACATTAAAGCTTGCTAAGGGCTACTGGGGAGCAAAAAGCAAACATTTCAAGATGGCTAAACAGGCTGTAATGAAGTCTGGAAATTATGCTTACATCGGCAGAAAACAGAAGAAAAGAAATTTCAGACAGCTCTGGATTACAAGAATCTCTGCTGCTGCAAAAATTAACGGCATGAATTACTCCACTTTTATGAACGGCTGCAAAAAGGCAGGCATTAATCTTAACAGAAAAATGCTTTCCGAAATCGCTATAAACGATGCAGCAGGATTTACAGCTATTGCCGAAAAAGCAAAGGCTGCTCTTTAATTTAAGATTATGTGTACACAAACACGCTTCAAAAAAGCGTGTTTTGTTGTATACCTGATTTCTGACGGAGGTTGAATATTGGAAAACATCATCACATCTAAAGAGAATCCCGTTATCAGGCTGTATCAGAAGCTTTCTTCATCAAAAAAAGAAAGATTCCAGTACGGCTTGTTCGTGTTGGAGGGACTGAGAATTGTAAAAGACGCAGTAAGCGAAAATGCAGAAATAACTCATCTGCTTATCACCGAACAGGCTTATCGGAAATTCAGAACAGATTTTTTTCAGGCTGATTTGAGAAATACAAAAATTATTGTTATTTCAAATGAACTTGGAAACAGAATTTCTTCCACAGACAAAACACAGGGAATTTTCGCAATATGCTCTGTTCCGGCAGAAAAAGGCATAAAATTCAGGGAGAACGGCAGATATTTAGTTCTTCACGGACTTCAGGACCCCGGAAATGCCGGTATGATAATACGTACAGCAGACGCTCTCGGAATTGACGGCATTATAATGTCCGGAAGCTGTGAACTGTACAGTCCGAAAGTCGTCCGAGCCACTATGGGTTCGGTTTTCCGCATGAATATAGTCATCGAAAATGATATTGATTCTGTTTTTAAAATTCTGGAATCAAACAATGTTATGACCTCGGCTGCTGTTATAGATGCTGATGCCGAAAATATAATGAAATGTGAATTTTCAGGGTCGCAGGCTGTATTTATCGGAAACGAGGGCAACGGACTTCCTCACGATGTCTCCGCAAGATGCAGCCGACGTGTCACAATACCTATGAAAGGTTCAATCAATTCGCTTAATGCTGCTATGGCAGCCGGAATTTTAATGTGGGAAATGGGCAGAGACAATGGAAGATAAAATATACTGGATATGGCTTTCCCTTGTTTTCGGTGTAGCAAACCGCCGTCTCTGGCAGATAATGAATATTTATGAATCCGCAAGTGAAGCTTTTTACGCAATGCATTCAGGAAGTACCGGAAAGTTGCTTAATAGGAAAGAACAGAAGTCAGTGCGTGAAATTCCGCTGAAAAACGCTGAATCCATTGCAGAAGAATGCCGGAAAAGAAATATCGGAATAACAACATATTCAGATATTGATTATCCTTTGAGTCTGAAGTATATATCAGTTCCGCCTGCGGTATTATACTATAAGGGAAATATAAACTGTATCAACGGAGCAAAGACAATTACATCAGTAGGAACACGCTACGCAAGTGAATACAGCATTTATGCTGCTTCACGCATATGTTCCGAACTTGCAGAGCATAATATCATAATTGTCAGCGGATTTGCAGTCGGTGTTGATATAGCTTCCAACCTTGCTGCCGTATCTATGAATAAACCGACAGTGTGCGTTATGGGGTGCGGAGTTGATGTAGATTATCCTCGTGATAATTTTCAGTATCGTGACAGAATACTTGAGTCAGGCGGTCTGTTTATTTCGGAATATCTTCCGGGAACACCGCCGGCATCTGCAAATTTTCCGAAAAGAAACCGGATTTTATCGGCTCTGGGACGTGCTACAATGATATTTGAAGCATCATCAAAAAGCGGTGCGCTTATTACTGCACATCATGCAGTTGAACAGGGACGTGATGTTTTTGTTCTTCCACCTGCCAATATTTTCAGCAATGCGTATTCCGGAAACGTTGAACTTTTAAGCGACGGTGCAATACCGCTTATGAGTGCGGAAGATATTATCGATTTTTTCAGCCATGGTTCTCCGGTTGATGATATTGTAAAGGAAGAGGCGTTTGTGGTTCTTAATCAGTATGAAAAATCGCAGAAGTCACATAACAGCTGTGCGGACAGGAATCCGGATAAAGAAGAATATGAGGAATACGAAATCAGAACAGATGATGTTTCTGAAAATTTTTCGGTTCAGAATATTGATTCGTTTGAGGGGCTTCAGCGTGATATTCTGCTTCTGCTTGCTGAAGAAAAGAAACTGCACGCTGATGTGATATGTTCAAGACTCAGTATTGATTCGGCAGTTCTTATGGCGGAACTGACCGAACTTGAAATATCCGGAGCTGTCAGTTCCAACGCCGGAAGAATATACGAAATAATTATTTAATGCTTGTGAGAACAAATATATTTCTGTGATAATGAGGGTTGTGTCAAATGGCAAGTTTAGTTATAGTCGAATCGCCTGCAAAGGCTAAAACAATTCAGAAATATCTCGGAAAGGGATATGAGGTCGTTGCATCTATGGGACACGTGCGTGACCTGCCGAAGTCGAAGCTCGGAGTTGATACCGAAAATGACTTTGCTCCGCATTATATTGATATGAAAGGCAAAGGGGACGTTATCAGGGATTTGAAAAAACGGGCTAAAAAATGTGACAAGGTTTACCTTGCAACCGACCCCGACCGTGAGGGTGAAGCTATTTCGTGGCATATCGCTCAGATGCTTAAACTCGATATGAGTGCCGATATACGGGTTGCTTTCAATGAAATCACAAAAACCGGCGTAAACAACGGTATGAGCAATCCGCATAAAATCGATATCGACCTTGTTAATGCACAGCAGGCAAGGCGTATTCTCGACCGTCTTGTCGGCTATAAATTAAGTCCGTTTCTTTGGAAAAAGGTAAAACGAGGTCTTTCGGCAGGACGTGTTCAGACAGTTGCAGTCAGTCTTGTGGTTGACCGTGAAAATGAAATAAAGCAGTTTGTTCCGAAAGAATACTGGTCTATAGATGCAAAATTTACAGTTCCTGATTCAGACAGGGCTTTTGATGCCTCACTTGTTTACGTTGACGGAAAAAAAATTGAAATTTCCGGCAAGGCAGAAGCAGATAATCTTCTTAAACGTCTTGAAAATGCGGAATACATCGTAACGTCTGTAAAGAAACGCATCACAAAAAAACAGCCGTCTCCGCCTTTTATTACATCAACAATGCAGCAGGAAGCGTCAAGAAAACTCGGATTTTCTGCAAAGCGTACAATGAAAGCCGCACAGGAACTCTACGAGGGCGTTGACATTGCCGGAATCGGTGCTGTTGGTCTTATTACTTATATGCGAACAGACAGCCTGCGTGTATCGGCAGAGGCACAGTCCGCCGCCGCTCAGTATATTGAAAATGTATACGGAAAAGAATATCTTCCAGAAAAAATTCGCATATTCAAATCAAAGAGCAATGCTCAGGACGCCCATGAAGCAATTCGTCCGTCTACTCCTGACCTTACACCGGCAAGAGTGAAATCCAGTCTTTCAAGTGACCAGTATAAATTATATGAATTAATATGGTCTCGTTTCATTGCAAGTCAGATGGCAAATGCACTTCTTGATACTGTTTCTGTTGATATTTCGGCTGAGGGCTGTATTTTCCGTGCGTCCGGATATTCCGTAAAATTCAACGGATTTATGGTTCTTTATGAGGAATCTACAGACGAAAAGACGGCGGAGAAAAAAATGCTTCCTCCGCTTGCCGTTGATGATAAACTTAATCTTAAATCAATTGCCGGAAATCAGCATTTCACACAGCCTCCGCCCCGTTATACTGAGGCATCACTAATCAAGTCGCTTGAGGAAAACGGAATCGGGAGACCGAGTACTTATGCACCGACAATTTCAACTATTACCGCACGGCAGTATGTCGAGCATGAGGGGAAACAGCTTAAACCAACTGTTCTCGGAGAAATTACAACCGAAATCATGAAAGAACATTTCAAGGGAATTGTTGATGCCGGATTTACTGCCGATATGGAAAACAGTCTCGACGAAATAGAAAAGGGTACAAAAAACTGGGTTTCCACACTGCATGAGTTCTATGATGTTTTTTCCGTTGATTTGCAGAAAGCCGAAGAGGCTATGGACGGAAAACGTGTTAAAGTTCCCGACGAGGAAACCGACATCATATGCGATAACTGCGGTAGAAATATGGTAATAAAATTCGGAAAATACGGAAGATTCCTTGCCTGTCCGGGATTTCCGGAATGTAAGAACGCCAAGCAGATTGTCACGGAATCCGCCGGATTCTGCCCTTTGTGCGGGAAAAAGATGCTCCTTAAAAAGTCCAAGAAAGGACGCAGTTTTTACGGCTGTGAGGGTTATCCGGATTGTAATTTCATGACGTGGAACGTTCCGACTGCCGAGAAATGCCCTCAGTGCGGAAAAACACTGTTCAACAAGGGCGGTAAGTCGGGAAAGCTCCTGTGTGAAGATAAGGAATGCGGTTACGAAAGGGAACTGAAAAAATGAGTGTTATTGTCAATGTTATCGGAGCAGGTCTTGCAGGCTGTGAATCGGCTCACGCACTTGCACGGTATGGAATAAATGTAAGGCTTTACGAAATGAAACCGCTTAAATACAGTCCGGCACATAAATATTCGGGATTTGCCGAACTGGTCTGTTCAAATTCTCTTAAAGCCTCACGGCTTGAATCTTCTGCCGGACTTCTGAAAGCGGAAATGGAAATGCTCGGTTCGCTGACTGTTCCGTGTGCAAAGAAAAATTCAGTGGAGGCAGGCGGTGCACTTGCTGTTGACCGTGAAAAATTTTCCGACTGCGTGACGGCGGAAATCCGTAAAAATCCGCTTATTGAAGTGATTGAAAAAGAAGTCACGGAACTCCCTGACGGAATATGTATTATTGCTACAGGTCCTCTTACAAACGGTGCAATGGCGGATATTATCAGAAATCTGTGCGGAGACGGTCTTAGCTTTTATGATGCCGCTGCTCCGATTGTTTCATATGACAGTCTTGATAAGGAAAAAATATTTTTTGCCTCACGGTATGACCGTGGAGATGCCGACTATATCAACTGTCCGATGAATAAAGATGAATATCTTGAATTTTATCACGCTCTTGTCGATGCGGAAAGGGTTCAGCTGAAAGATTTTGAAACTCACCCTTTCAGCGTATACGAAGGCTGTATGCCTATAGAAGTTCTTGCCTCACGTGGGGAAGATACAATGCGTTTCGGACCTATGAAACCGGTGGGAATCACTGATAAGCGTACAGGAAAACGTCCGTATGCCGTTGTTCAGCTCCGGAGGGAAAATAAAGAGGCTACACTTTTCAATCTTGTGGGATTTCAGACAAATCTTAAGTTCGGCGAACAGAAACGGGTATTCTCCATGATTCCGGGACTTGAAAACGCTGAATTTATGCGTTACGGCGTTATGCACCGGAATACTTTCATAAACAGTCCGGAACTTCTTAACAGTGATTTTTCAATGAGAAACAATGAAAATATCTTTTTTGCAGGACAGATAACCGGAGTTGAGGGATATATGGAATCGGCAGCAAGCGGAATAATCGCCGGAACTGCCGTCGCACGCCGGACTCTCGGGCTTGAACCGATTAAACTTCCCCGTGAGACAATGCTCGGTGCATTGACTTCGTATATCAGCGATGAATTTAACAGCGGTAAATTCCAGCCCATGGGTGCAAATATGGGTATTCTTCCGGAACTCGGTGTGAGAATACGTGATAAAAAAGAAAAATACAGTGCATATGCGGAACGTGCATTGAATGCACTTAAAGAGGAGCTTGATAGAATTGGCTAAAATTATTGTTGATGCTTTCGGTGGGGACAATGCTCCTCTTGAAGTTATAAAGGGCTGTGCAAGAGCAGTAAAGGAACTCGGCTCACAGATAATACTTACCGGAAGCGAAAAAAAAATAAAAAGCTGTGCTGATGAAAATAATATCAGTCTTGACGGCATTGAAATCGTACATACCGATGATGTTTTTGATATTCATGACGAACCGTCAAATATCATGAAATCAGGAAAAAATACATCAATGGCTGTCGGTATGAATCTTCTTTCGGACGGAAAAGGAGATGCTTTTGTTTCGGCAGGAAGTACGGGTGCACTTGTAATGGGTGCAACGTTCATAGTCAAGCGTATAAAGGGAATCAAGCGTATTGCACCGTCACCGATTCTTCCTGCTGATAAGGGAAGTTTCATTCTGCTTGATGCCGGAGCAAATACAGAATGCCGTCCGGAAATGCTTTTGCAGTTCGCCGTTATGGGAAGTGCGTATATGGAAAAAGTCATGGGAATCAAAAATCCGTCTGTGGGTCTGCTCAATATCGGGGCGGAGGAAACAAAAGGACGTGAACTTGAAATCCAGTCATATAAGCTTCTGTCGGAATCCGGACTTAATTTTTCCGGAAATATCGAAGCCCGTGATATACCGAAAGGTGAATGTCAGGTGGTTGTAACCGACGGATTCACCGGAAATATAGTTCTTAAGCTGTATGAGGGAATGGGTTCGTTCTTTTCTAAAAAAATGAAATGGCTCTATTCCGGAATCGGAGCAGTAGGCGCACTTTTTTCTCTCGGTAAGATAAAGGCGTTCAGGGCTCAGATGGATTACCGTGAGACCGGCGGTTCTGTTCTTATGGGCGTAAGAAAACCGGTAATAAAAGCTCACGGGAGTTCCGATGCGAAAGCATTCTTTAATGCCGTAAGACAGGCACAGAAATGCGTTGACGGCAGAATTACAGAAACTATAGAAAAATATGTAAATATTCCAAAAAGAGATGTTGATTAATGAATTACAGTGAAGAAAAAGTTATTGAATTGTTTGAGAAAGTTAT
Source organism: uncultured Ruminococcus sp. (assembly GCA_947178575.1). Classification (GTDB taxonomy): domain Bacteria; phylum Bacillota; class Clostridia; order Oscillospirales; family Ruminococcaceae; genus Ruminococcus. Next base: position 69,244 of record CAMWYX010000006.1, read on the forward strand.
AGATTATACTTTCAGAGATAAAAAGCTTATTATTCAGGCACTTTCACACTCATCATATGCCAATGAAAAAAAACAGCCTAAAAACAGCAATGAACGCCTTGAATTTCTCGGTGACAGCGTTCTTTCGATTGTTGTTTCCGATTATCTGTACAAGAATCTTACCAATGTTGCAGAGGGAGACCTCACAAAACTGAGAGCGTCCCTTGTATGCGAAAAAAGTCTTTTTGATTTTGCAAAACAGATAAATTTAGGGAATTATATACTTCTCGGCAAGGGCGAGGATATTACAGGAGGCAGAAAGCGTCCGTCAATCGTTTCCGATGCCTTTGAAGCTGTAATAGCTGCGGTATATCTTGACGGCGGAATCGATGCCGCAAGAAAGCATATACTGCGTTTTATTCCGACAGACCCGCTGAATTTCACAAAACATTCATTCAGTGATTTCAAAACTTTTTTACAGGAAGTAGTACAGCGGAATCCCGAAGAAAAGGTTGAATATATCTTAATCGGCGAGGAAGGTCCTGACCATAATAAACGCTTTTTAGTTGATGTTATGCTTAATTCTCAGGTTATCGGCAAGGGCAGAGGCAGAAGCAAAAAGGAAGCCGAACAGCTTGCTGCAAAGGAAGCTCTGGAGCTTATGGGCTATGAAACAGAATAAACACGCAAATATTTCCATTTTCGTGCCTCATATCGGTTGTCCGCACAGGTGCAGTTTCTGCGACCAGCGGACAATCAGCGGAGCTCAGCACGCTCCCGACGGAAATGAAGTCCGTGAAATATGTGAAAAGGCACTTTCGGAAATAAAATCTCCGGAAACCGCTGAAATCGCATTTTTCGGCGGAAGTTTCACAGCCGTACCCCGAAGATATATGACGGAACTCCTTGAATCTGCGTCTCTGTTTGTCGGTGACGGCATATTCAGGGGAATACGTATTTCCACACGCCCCGACTGCATTACTCCGGAAATTCTTGATATACTGAAAAAATACGGAGTTACTTCAATCGAACTCGGTGCACAGTCGATGTCTGATACTGTTCTTTCGGCAAACGAAAGAGGTCACACGGCGGAGGACGTTTACAAGGCAAGCGATTTAATTAAATCATACGGCTTTGAACTCGGTTTGCAGATGATGTTCGGATTATATAAAAGCAGTGGTGATGACGAATTTGAAACAATGAACAGAATCATTGAAATTCACCCTGATACCGTGAGGATTTATCCTGTTGTGATTCTTAAAAATACCCGTCTCGGCGAGCTTTATCAATCGGGCGAATATCAGCCTTTCTGCGGATTTGATGATGCTGTTGAATCCGTTGCATCAATGATGGAGACATTCGAGGAAAACGGTATAAAAGTAATAAAATGCGGACTTCATGCCAGCGAATTTGTAGAAAAGGATATGATTGGCGGATTTTATCACCCTGCTTTCCGTGAACTCTGCGAAAACGTGATTTACAGGCATCTGATATGGAATGTACTTTTTGAAATGGCTGATTTAAACCGTCCTCAGAAATACGACCAAAAAGAAACAACAAGAAAATTTGAAAAAATACACGGTGAACACATTTTCGCAGTCAATCCGTCATGCATAAGCAAAGCGGTCGGACAGCGGAAATCAAATATCAGGCATTTCAGAGAACAGGGTATATATATTAAAATTATCGGCGACGAAAATGTTGCAGAATATAAAGCTGAACTGAGGAGGTGACATTGTGTATCTTAAATCTCTGGAAATTCAGGGATTCAAATCGTTTCCCGATAAAATAAGTCTTGATTTTGACAAAGGTCTTACGGCAGTTGTAGGACCTAACGGAAGCGGAAAAAGCAATATCGGTGATTCAGTCCGCTGGGTTCTCGGAGAGCAGTCCACAAAAACGCTCCGTGGAAACAAAATGGAAGATGTTATTTTTTCCGGTACGGTGGCAAGAAAGCCTATGGGGTTCGCATCGGTCACCCTGAATATTGACAATACAGATAATACTCTTGAAGGATACGGCGATGAAGTTTCTGTTACAAGAAAATTATACAGAAGCGGTGAAAGCGAATACAGAATAAACGGCAGATTATGCCGTCTTAAGGATATAAACGAACTTTTTATGGATACGGGTCTGGGACGTGACGGATATTCCATAATCGGACAGGGAAGAATTGCAGAAATAGTCGGTGCAAAAAGCAGTGAACGCCGTGATATTTTTGAGGAAGCCGCCGGTATATCAAAATTCAGATATAAAAAGCTCGAAGCCGAACGCCGTCTTGAATCCGCACAGGAAAATCTTTTAAGACTTAACGATATTGTTTCCAAACTCGAAAGCCGTATCGAACCGCTGAGAATACAATCCGAAAAAGCAAAGAAATTCATAAAGCTGGCGGAAGAACGGAAACAGCTTGAAATATCCGTATGGATAACACGCCTTGAAGAAATCAGACAGAGATTATTTAAACTTGATGAGCAGATACTCGTCAACCGTGGAGAATACGAAAATACAGAAAATGATATTGCCCGTGAAGAAGAACGGTTTCAGCAGAGTTACAGAAAAATGCAGGAATGCACCATGAAGTCCGATGAACTCCGGCGGAAAATGATTGAGGAAGAACAGCTTTCGTCCCGAAAAACAGCTGATATTGCAGTATGTGAAAACGATGTTCATCACTGTAATGAAGCCGTGAGAACAGCTGGAAAAAATATAGAGGAATCAAAGAAAAATATACAGAATCTGAATTTGCGTGCAGATGAAATCAGAAAAAAAATCGGGGAACTCCGCCAAAAACGTAATGTACTTCAATCCGGAATTTCTGAAATTTCCGATAAATCCGCAAAGGCAGAGGAGCAGAGCAGGTTTCTCGGAGAAGAAGCAGACAAGATAACAGATGAAATAAATCGTCTGCGTATCAGACAAAGCGAATTGAAATTCATCGCAGAATCCGCACGGAAAACTATATCAGATGCCGAAAGCCGGCTCAGGGAACTGACAGAGGGAAGCAGTGACGTTGAAAACACAATCGCTGAGTATTTCCGCAGAAAAGCCGAAAACACCGGACAGCTTGAACAGAATAATAAAAATTTCCGAGAACTCAAAAATAAACTGAAAGAAGTTGAACAGCTTTATATTTCGGCTCGGAACAGCTTTGAACAGACAAAGGAAGAATTTGAACGCTCTCTCTATGAACTGAAAAATGTTCAGCAAAGGCGGAAAATTCTCGTTGAACTCGAAAACAGCATGGAAGGCTTTGCCGGAAGTGTAAAACAGATTCTTAAAGCTTCAAGGCAGGGCAGACTGACCGGCATATATGGCACGGTCGCACAGAATATAAGCGTAGAACCGAAATTTGCTCTTGCAGTTGAAACCTCACTCGGCGGTGCAGTTCAGAATATCATCGTTGAGAATGAGGAATGTGCCAAATGCGGTATACGGTTTCTCAAAGAGCAGAAAGGCGGACGTGCTACATTTCTGCCTGTAACTTCTGTAAGAGGTCATGAACTGCATGAAAACGGACTGGAAAACTGCTCCGGTTTCATTTCAATTGCATCGGATATAGCAGGATATGACCCTAAATTCAGAGGTATTATTGTTTCACTTCTCGGACGTACCGTAATAGCGGAGGATATTGATTCCGCAACGCTTATAGCCAAAAAATACGGCTATAAATTCAGAATAGTTACTCTTGACGGTCAGGCTATAAACGCAGGGGGAGCGTTTACCGGAGGTTCGGCACAGCGTTCCGCAGGAATCATCACAAGAAAAAATGAAATAGAATCTGCCGACAAAGAAACGGAACGGCTTGCGGTTCTGCGTGATAATCTCAGCGGACAGACAGAAAAATTCCGTACAGAATCAGAAAAACTCCGCTCGGACATGGAGTTTTTACGTTCCGAACTTGGAAGGCTTGAATCCGAAAGAATAAATCTCAGTGCGGAAATCAGAAGTATTGATGTGCTTATATCACAGCTTCGCACACGTACCGAAAATGCAGAGCATCAGCAGTCTGAATATGAATCTGCAATATCCGAGGCACGCAGGACCGAATCCGAAGCTGTAAGAGAATCCGGAGAAACAGCCGGAAAAACAGAAACCGCAGAAAAAAAGCTTGCGGAATATCAGGATAAACGTGAAAAACTCCGGCTTGAACGGGGTGAACTTTCACATAGACTTTCGGAACTTAAAATTCATGATACCGAACTTTCAAAGGATATTCAGTCACATGAATCCGAAATTATAAGAATCAGCGAGGAACTTAAATCCGCCGGAAACAGTCTGCGTAGTTCCGAGGACGAAATAAACCGCCTGAATATTATAATTGCCGAAAAGAATGCGGAAATACAGCGTCTGAGGAACGAACTTGAAAACATAAGGGACGGTTCTGAAAAATACATCTCCGAAATACAAAGACTTCAGCGGATTCATACGGAACAGAATAAACTTGTCAATGAAATTCAGAAAGGAATACGGGAATTTACCGTCGCAAAGGAACGTCTTTCCGGCGAAATAACACGCCTTGAAGAACGGAAAAATTCTGCTGTAAGGGATTCCGATTCCATTGTGAGACAGCTTATGGACGTGTATGAAATGACGGTTTCCGAGGCATCTGAGACAGTCGAAAAAATTGACGACATATCCGAGGCACAGATTAGGCTTGCATCGGTGAAAAATAAAATACGTGCTCTGGGAAGCGTAAATGTTGACGCTGTTGAGGAGTATCAGGAAGTCTCCGGAAGATACGAATTTCTTTCGGGACAGACAGCCGATATTATTAAATCAAAACATGAGCTTGAAAAGCTTATAACCGGACTTACCGACGAGATGTGCCGGATATTTGCCGAAAGTTTTGGAGTTATAAATTCCAGTTTCAGGGAAATATTCAGGGAACTTTTCGGGGGAGGAAAGGCGGAGCTTATACTTACAGACCCTGAAAACGTTCTTGAATCCGGTATAGAAATAAGCGTTGCACCTCCGGGAAAAGTTATCAGGAATCTGATATCGCTTTCGGGCGGTGAACAGTCTTTTGTGGCAATTGCTATTTATTTTGCTATTCTTAAGCTTCGCCCTGCACCGTTCTGTATTCTTGATGAAATAGATGCGGCTCTTGACGAAGTGAACGTCCGGAAATATGCACAGTATCTCAAAAAATTTACCGACACAACTCAGTTTGTTCTTGTAACTCACCGGAGGAGTGCAATGGAAGAGGCGAATGTTCTTTACGGCGTTACCATGCAGGAAGACGGTATTTCAAAGCTTCTGAAAATGGAACTGGTGGATTTTCAGGACGACAATTATAATTAAGAACTTGTGTTCACGAGTTCCTGAATCGGAGGATTATTATGGGAATTTTTTCTAAAATTGCTGAAGGGCTTAAAAAAACAAAGGATAATTTTATAGGCGGACTACAGCGTATATTTAATTCATTTACCAAAATAGACGAAGAACTCTTTGAAGAACTCGAAGAACAGATGATAATGAGCGATATAGGTGTTGATACGTCTGTGGAAATATGCGGACGTGTAAGAAAACTCGTCAAGGAACGGGGAATCACAAATCCAAATGACATCATGGAGCTTATTTATGAAGTGATATCGGATATTATGGGAGATGATACAGGTCTTGACCTTTCTGTGTCTCCTGCTGTAATAATGGTTATCGGAGTAAACGGAGCAGGAAAGACGACGACTATCGGCAAGCTTTCAAGTCAGTTCAGGAAAGAGGGAAAAAAAGTTCTTGTTGCGGCGGCTGATACATTCCGTGCGGCTGCAATTGACCAGCTTCAGGTATGGACAGACCGTGCCGGAGTTGAAATTGTCAAGCACGCCGAGGGAAGCGACCCGGGAGCTGTTGTATATGATTCCCTTGACGCTGCCAAGGCACGGGGCTGTGATGTCGTGATTATTGATACAGCCGGAAGACTTCACAATAAAAAGAATCTGATGGAAGAGCTGAAAAAAATCAACCGCATAATCGACAGCAAAGCCGAAGATTCTTCACGTGAAATACTTCTTGTACTCGACGCTACAACCGGACAGAATGCCGTCAGTCAGGCAAAACTTTTCAGCGAAACCGCTCCTATTACCGGAATAGTTCTGACAAAACTCGACGGAACGGCGAAAGGCGGTATTGTAATATCCATCAAAAATGAACTCGGAATACCGGTGAAGCTTATCGGTGTAGGAGAAAAAATTGACGATTTACAGCCGTTTGACAGCCGTATGTTTGTAGATGCCCTGTTTGACCTCGACGAAGCCAAACGCAGAGCCTCCGAAAGAGCCGGTGAAAAATCGGAAATCGAATCAGAAGAATCTGAAATTATTTCAGAACCTGAAATAATCCCAGAACCTGAATATATTCCAGAGCCGGAAGTAATTCCAGAGCCTGAATATATTCCTGAGCCGGAAGTAATTCC